>NZ_JBPCPN010000027.1:0-135248 GCF_050999135.1 Candidatus Dormiibacter sp.
AACGGGCGGGAAAGGAGCCTTGATGCCAGCTGCCTTCATCGCCGCAATCGCCCCGCCGGCGGTACCGTCGTTGGCCGCATAGATGCCGTCGACCTTGTTGCCCAGCGCCGTCAGCGCCTGCTGCGCCTCGTTCTGAGCTTGGTCGGGGCTCCAATCAGGCGTGTCGTATTCCTTGGCGATCTTGACCTTGCCGTCCAGCACGCTGTGGGCCCCGGCCTTGAACTGCGCGGCGTTGGCATCGGTCGGCGAGCCGTTGATCATCACGACCGTCGGGTCCGGCTTGCTGGCCAGGGCCTGGAGCAGCGCCTGGCCCTGGAGCTGACCCACCTTGTGATTGTCGAACGAGATGTACACGTCGACGCCGCTGGTGTTCTGAATCAGCCGGTCGTAGGAGACGACGGGGACCTTCTGCTGCTTCGCCTTCTGGGCGATCGCCGCCGCAGCCTTACCGTCGACGGCGTCCAGCACGAGAACGTTGGCCCCGTTGGTCAGGGCAGCATCCGCCTGGGACTGCTGCGCGGCAGCATCCTGGTTGGCGTTGCTGTAGAGGACCTGACAGTCGCTGCAGAGCGACTTGACCTTGGCCTCGAACAGCGGGCGATCCTTGCTTTCGTAACGGGCAGTCTTGGATTCAGGCAGCAGGAGCGCTATTTTCTTGGCGCCGCCGCCGCTCGAGCTGCCGCTGGAACTGCTGCTGCCACCGCAGGCGGAAGCGGTTATCGCCGCCACCACCGCCAGCACCGTGGCGATCCGACCAAATCTCATCGATTCCTCCTCCAGAAACCTGACATATCAGGGGTCGGACGATACTACACAGCTTTTGTCGCCCGCCGGGGGCAGCGTACCGAACCCAGGATCGGCTCCGGGCCGAAAGGCCGGCCAACCCGGAGGGCAGCTTCTTCCTAAACCTCGACCACCGAGCCGTCGGCACGAGGATCGGCGCCGCCCTGCCAGCCGCTGTCGGCGCCCCGGACCAGGGCCTGGGCGTGCCCGAGCTGGCTGGACCGGGGCGGCAGCACCTGCACGCCGGCAGCACCTGAGCGCAGCAGCTGCCGGGCGGCCGGATGGTCAGCTTCCAGCCAGAGCTGCTGGCCGCCGGGCGCGACCCTCACTCGCGGCCTCGCCACAGCTTCCTGGGCTGACAGGCCGTGATCAGCCAGGTTGTGCCAGACCTGAGCCTGGATCTGGGGCTGGCCGTCGGCGCCCATGGTGCCGAAGGCTGCCCAACAGCTGCCCTCGCGGCCGGCCAGCGCCGGAATCAACGTGTGCATGGTCCGCTTCCGCGGCTCCAGCCGATTGACGTGGGAGGGCTCAAGGCTGAAGTAGGATCCCCGGTTCTGCAGCAGCACGCCTGTGCCCTCGGCGACGATGCCGGAGCCGAAAGTGCCGGCCAGGGATTGGATCAGGCTGACCACGTTGCCGTGCTCATCAGCGGTGCAGAGGTAGATGGTGTCGCCCTCTAAGAGCTCCTCGCCCGGTCCCCAGCCCCGCGCCTCGAGGTCGAGAAACGGCGCTTCCGGGGTCGGGCTGAAGTCGGGGTCGGTGATGTAGCTGTCCCGCAGTGGATAGACAGCGTCGCGGGCCCTCTGCAAGGCCTGGACGTAGACGAGCGGCGGTGCTTGAGCTGCCGCCTCCAAGCGTCGGATCAGGCCTACCGCGGCCAGGCCCTGGGTTGGCGGGGGCATCTCGTAGACGACCAGGTCGCGATAGCGGAAGGCGACCGGCCGCACCCAGGCCGAGCGATGCTGGGCGAGATCCTCGGCGGTGAGCACGCCGCCTCTGCGCTCCAGTGCGCCGACTATGCGGCCGGCGATCGCGCCCCTGTAGAAATCGTTGAAGCCAGAACGGCCGATCGCAGCAAGGCTTTCCGCCAAGTCCTGGTTCCGGAGCAGCATGCCCGAGCGAAGCGGTGGCAGCAGGCGGGCCGATTCGGCATCTCCGCCCAGCAGAAGCGAGCTTTCGACCAGCGCCTGAGCCAGGCCCGGAGTCACGAGGAAACCGTCCCGGGCGACGCTCGCCGCGGGTGCCAGCAGTGGCGCAAAGCCCAGGCTGCCAAAGCGCTCCAGCAGCCGGCCCCAGGCCTCGACGGTACCCGGCACAGTGACAGTCAGAGAGCCAGCCTCGGGCATCCGGCTCAAGCCTCGGTTGCGGAGCGCCTGCCAGGAGGCCAGCGAACCTGACCGCCCGGCGCCCGCGAGGCCTATAGGTTCTTGGGCGCCGGCCGGCCAGATGAGAGCGAAGAGATCGCCGCCAATGGCTGTCATGTGCGGGTAGACGACGCAGAGCACAGCGTTGGCGGCGATCGCCGCATCTATCGCGTTGCCGCCCGAGCGCAGGATGTCGGCCGCCGCCTCGCTGGCCAGGTGGTGGGGTGTGGCGGCGATGCCGTGAGTCAGGGGACCACCAGGTCCAACGCGTGCGGCAGCACGTCGAACTTCGCTGGCAGCTGACCCGGGAGTTCACCATCCACGTCCAAGCGCACAGTTTCCGGGGCGCTCAGCTGAATCTCCTCCGCCAGGACGCGCCAGATCTTCGCTCCGCCGCGCTCCAGGTGCGTGCCGCGCCGGAACTGGCGGACAGCTCGGGCAGCCTCCAGAACTGTGAGATCGCCTATGAAGATCACGTCCAGCCGACCGTCATCCGGGCGGGCCCCAGGAGCAATCAACATGCCGCCGCCGTAGTACCTGCAGTTGGCGACCACCACCTGCTGGGCCACCAGCGCATGTTCGCGGCCGTCCACGATGGCACGCATTGCCTTGTTCCGCCAGCGTAGGCCGGTTGCCACCGACGCCATCAGAAACGTTGCCTCGCCGCCGGCGAGCCGGCCGGATCGTTCCACCCTCTCCACCACCTCCGCGCCGATCCCTGCGTCGGCGATGTTGACGAACGCGCGGCTGACCGGCAGGCCCGCGGCTGTCGTGCAGCGCACCCGGCCGACGTCGATCGGCCGGCAGCGCCCCCGCTTCAGCATCGCGGCGGCCGCTTCCGGATCGGTTGGAAAGCCGAAGCTGCGCCGAAAGTCACCGCCGGTTCCCATGGGCAGGACGCCCAGGCAGGTGCGGCCGCCGACCGGCTCGGTGCCTTCGAAGAAACCGTTGGCCACCTCGTTGATGGTGCCGTCGCCCCCCGCCGCCACGACCACGCGCCTGCCCTCCCGGACAGCCCCCCGGGCGATCTCGGTAGCGTGCCCGCGGCGGTCGGTCAGGGCCACGTCGAAGTCGACGCCTGCGGCCCTCAGCCGGGCGGCGCGCTCAGGCCAGCTCCGCCCGCTCCGGCCGCCGGCGGCGGCCGGATTCATGACGATCATGATCTCCTTCATGCGCGGGGACGCCGACCGATCCCCCCGACGGCGGCCGGGTTCAGCCGACCCTGCGGGTCCAGGGCGTCCTGCACAGCCGTCCAGATCTTGCTCCAGCCGCCCATCTCGGCCGCCACGTAGGGCGCCTTCAGCCGCCCGACACCGTGGTGGTGGCTCAGCACCGCGCCCTGGGCCAGCGCCGCCCTGAGCGCGCCGTGCCAGCTCCCGCGGTAGAGCTTCTCCGCATCTTCTTCCGCTCCGGCTGAGCCGGCAAAGGTGAAGTACGCGCAGCAGCACTGCTCCGAAGCGTGACTGAAGTGGCAGAGGACCAGCTGGGCAGTCTCCGCCAGGCGCGCCCGAACCTCGCGATAGAGCTCGGGCATGCCCGTCCACTTCTGGGCCAGCTCGATGGTGTCGAGGTAGGAACCAGCTCCCGCCAGCAGTTCCTGGAGGCGCTCGGCGGAGAGATCGTAGCGGTGCTCCAGCCAGCGCCGCCAGAGGGCGTCGCCGAGCGGGCGCAAACCCGTCAGCTCCGTTTCCATCAGCTCCAGCTCGAGCTGGGCGCGCCTCAAGGGCCCAGCGCTCGAGATGAGCAGCAGGCAGCCGTCAGCCTGGCCCTGGAGGACTGAATCCGCCTCGTCATAGAGCCGGCCCACGTAAAGGTTGAGGCCTGCCTGGGTCAGCTGTTGAAGCGCCGCCAGGCCCTGCTCGACGCTATCTGCCGCGTAAGCCGTGCCGAGCACCGCCTCCGGCAGCCGGTGGAGCTTGAGGCTCGCCTCGACGATGACTCCCAGCCCGCCCTCGGCGCCGCAAAAGAGCTGCTGCAGCGCCGGACCGCTGGCGGACCGAATGGGCGCCCGGGCGGCGACCAGCCGGCCGTCGGCCAGCACGGCGCTCAGGCCGAGCAGCATGTCCTCGATGGAGCCGTAGAAACTGGAGGCCTGGCCCGAGGAACGGGTCGAGATGAGACCGCCCACCGTCGCCACGGGCTGGGAGGCGGGATGGTGACCGAGCGTCAGGCCAAGCCCGTTCAGCTGCTCTTCCAACTTGCCCAGCACGACGCCCGCCTGGGCCCGCACGCAGAGGTTGTCCTCGTCGACCTCGATCTCGCTCAGCCCTGTCAGATCGAGCAGCAGATCTCCTGAGCTCGGACTCACTGCGCCGCAGACGCCGCTGCCGCCGCCGCGCGGGACGATCGCGCCCGAGCGCGCTGAGCTCATGATCTCCTGCAGCTCGGCGATGGAACCTGGCCGCCGAGCGTCCACCGCCGGGCCCAGGTGGCCGGCGCGGCGCCGCATCAGCCCCAGCGGCCAGAGATCAGACTCGGAGATCGGCATGTGAGCAATCATCGCCGCAGGCCGATGTTCGCGTCCTTCTAGCCGACCCCTCGACGCCCTGAGCTTCCAGACATGGCCCGTTCGGCTGGTACTAGCTCAGGGGATGAGCGTCAGTGAGCCGGCGGGTCTCCGTGACGTCCCTGGCGATCTGGCTGCTGAGCCTCCCCGAGTCAGGGAACTTCGCCTCCGCCCGGATCCAGGCGGCAAAGCGCAGCTCGACCCGGCGTTGGTACAGGTCGCCCTCGAAGTCAAGCAGGTAGGCCTCGACGCGCAGCTCGGTCTTGTCGAAGGTCGGGCGGTAGCCGATGCTGATCGCGGCCCGAAAGTCGCCCAGCGGGGTGCGAGCCCAGCCGGCGTAGATGCCGCGCGCCGGGACCAGCTTTCCGGGCGGCACAGCCAGGTTGACAGTGGGCCAGCCCATCTCCCGGCCGATCTTGTCGCCCGGCTCGACCAACCCGCTGAGACTGAACTGCCGCCCGAGCATCCCATTGGCCGCCTCCAACTCGCCCAGCGTCAAGAGCCGGCGCACCGCCGAGGAGTGGACGGTCTCGCCGTCCAGCTGCAGTGGCGGAACCACCTCCACCTCATAGCCGTGAGAACTGCCATGCTCACGGAGCCAGCCGACATTGCCTGTCCGAGCCCTGCCCAGGGCGAAGTCGTAGCCGACCACCAGGCAGCGCAGGTCCACCGCGGCGAGTACGCGCGCCATGAACTCATCAGCCGGCAGTCCGGCCAGCGCCCTGTCGAACGCGACCACTATCGCTTCGTCCACCCCCAACTCCCTGACCAACTGCAGCCGCTCGTCCAAGCTGGTGATCTGGGCCGGACAGTTGGCTGGGTCCAAGACGCAGCGAGGATGGGGATCGAAAGTGATCCAGGCTCGGCCCAGGTCCCGCCGAGCGGCCTGGCGGTTCAGCGCCCGCAGCACAGCCTGGTGGCCGAGGTGAATGCCGTCGAAGCTGCCTACCGCCAGCGCCACTCGGCCTAGCCGCGCCTCCGGCAGGCCGAAATGCGCTCTCAAGCCAGGACTTTGTCAGGCACGAACGTGCGCCGAAGCAGGTCGGTATGGCCGAGAGCCACCAGGCGGCCGCTTTCGTCGTGGGCGCTGAGCAGACCGGGGCCGGGCTCTGGCAAAACACGGACCGCCCGGCCTTGGCGCACCTGGGCCTCCTGCTCGACAGTGAGGCGGACCGGCGGCATCTCCGGCAGCAGCACCTCCGAAGGTAGCAGCCTGGCCTCCAGCGCCGCTCTGTCCAAGAGCTGCTCGGGCTGCACTGCGTCCGCGACCTTGAGCGGGCCATAGGCCGAGCGGACCAGCTCGCCAAGGTAGCCGCCGCAGCCCAATTTCTCGCCCAGATCGCGCGCCAGCGAGCGGAGATAGACCCCACTGGCGCAGACGACCCGAATCACCGCCACTGCCGGCGGCCCGGGCCGAAAGTCCAGCAGCTCAGCGGAGTGGATCTGCACCTGGCGCGCCGGCGGGCGCTCGGGCTTTCCCTCGCGCGCCCTGCGGTAGGCGCGTCGGCCCTCGACCTTGACGGCAGAGAAGGCAGGTGGTTCCTGCTGGATGGCGCCCACGAACTGACGAAGGGCCTGCGCGATGTGTTCCCGGTTCAAGCCAGCGGTGCTGCCGCCCAGCTCGAGCTCAGCTTCCGCGTCGTCGGTGGCGCTGCGAAAACCGAGGTGAACTGCCGCGTCATAGGTCTTGGGCAGTTGGTGGGCCAGATCTGAGAGGCGGGTGGCGGATTCGAAGAGGATGGGCAGGACTCCGCTTGCCAGCGGGTCGAGCGTGCCGGCGTGGCCGACCCGCCGGGCGCCAGTCAGCTCGCGAAGCCGGCGCACCACTGCGAACGAACTGACCCCAACTGGCTTGTCGACGTTCAGAACGCCGGCCTTCACACCCCGGCCCCGGCCCCGGCTGCGGTCGGTCCGGCACCGGGCATCTCGTCTAGCTCCCCGATCGTGTGCCGGACCACTCGGACCACTCGCTTCACAGCTTCCTCCAGCGGCAGCCGGATCTCTGCTCCCGCCGCCCGCACGTGACCACCACCTCCGAAGTTGGCGCAGAGGGCGGCGGCGTCGACTGGCTCCCGGCTGCGCAGGCTGATCTTGGTGAGCCGGTCGGACACCTCCTTGAACATGATCGCGACGAGCTCGCCTTCGATGCTGTTGAGGGTGTCTATGATGCCCTCCGACTCGGCCATCACGGCCCCCGCCCTGTGCAGCATCTGCCTGGTCACGCAGGCGTGGACCAACCTGCCCTTCATCTCCACTCGCATGGTGGCCAGCGAAAGCGCCGAGAGCTTCAGGGTCGACAGCGGCCGCGACTTGTAGACAAAAGTGGCGCACTGGCTGGGATTGGCACCCAGGGCGACCAGCCGGGCCCCGTCCTCCAGCGCGCGAGCGTTGGTGTTCTCGTGCCGAAAGCCGCCTGTGTCAGTCATCAGGGCCGTGTAGAGGTTGGTCGCCATGCTGGCGGTGATCGCCCAGCCGTACACGCTGAACATCTCGAGACACATCTGGCCCACGGCCGCCGCGTCCGGGTCGATCCAATTGAGGTCGCCGTAGAGCGTGTTCGACGGGTGGTGGTCGATGTTGACTATCTGGACCTCGGGAGGCAGGTTCTGCGCGACAACTCCGCTGCGCTCTCGGCTGGCGGCGTCCAGAAAGATCGCCAGATCGGGGGTCGCACCGGGAGGCAGCCGAGAGCCGGCCTGGTCGAAGCCTGGCAGCCACGAGTACTGAGCCGGCAATGGCTCTGTCAACACTATGTGTGGAGTCTTGCCCAGCTGTCGCAGAGCCTCGGCGAAGGCGAGCACACAGCCCAGCGCGTCCCCGTCGGCATCCTTGTGGCTCAAGATCACAGGCTCCTGGCTGCCGTCGATCAGGCGCTTCAGCTGGCGCAGCTGTCGGGCCACTTCTTGGGGACTCAAGCCCGCCTCTTGCTGAGATCGTCTGGCGCCGCCGGCTCTGTCGATTCTGCGGCGGTCTGGGGCAGTATCTCGCGGAGGCGCTCGGCGATGTGAGCCGAGTATTCGATGGAGGGATCCAGCTCAAAGCGCAGCTCAGGCGCCACCTTGAGATTTACCAAACGCCGGCCGAGCTCGTGGCGGATCACGCCGACCGCGCTGCGCAGTCCGGCCAGAGAGGAGCGCTGCTGCTCGGCGTCGCCCAGCACACTGACCCGAACCCGCGCTGAGCGGAGGTCTGCCGACATCCTCACCTGCGTGATGCTGACGAATCCGATGCGTGGGTCCTTGAGATCGCGACGGATGATCGCCATGATCTCCTCCTGAAGCTGACCGCCGACCTGCTCGGCGCGATGACTCACCACGTCACTGGCCCCGGCCCGGCCGGCCTTCTCGGAGACTGGCGTTTGCGTCCGGGCAACCGGACACGGCCACTAGATCTCTTCCAGTTCGAGCCGATAGGTCTCCAGCACGTCCCCAGCTTGGAAAGCGTCGAAGCCCACGAGGCCTACACCGCACTCCTGGCCCTCAGCCATCTCCCTCACGTCGTCCTTGTAGTGCTTGAGCGAATTGATTTTTCCTTCCCAGACCTGCTCGCGGCCGCGCAGCACCTTGGCGAGGCCGTCTCGAGAAACCTTGCCCTCGGCCACGCGGCAGCCGGCGATGAGTCCGAGCCGAGGGATCCTGATCGGCATGACCACCTCCAACCTGCCCTCGCGAACCTGTCGGTAGGTGGGCTCGCGCAGGCCCTTGGCCGCCCGCTCCACGTCCTCGGTCAGTTGGTAGATCACGTCGTAGTAGCGGATCTCGACCTTTTCGCGCTCCGCCGCCCGCTCGGACGCGGGGGTGCTCTTGATGTTGAAGCCCAGGATGATGGCGCTGGATACCCCTGCCAGCAGCACGTCGGGCTCGCTTACGGGACCGACACCCTGGCCGACCACCTTGATGTTGACGACCGGGTCCGCGATCTTCTGCAGTGCGCTGAGGACCGCTTCCAGGGTGCCATGCGCATCGGCCTTGACCACCAGGTTGAGATCCCTGACCTCGCCTTCCTTGGCCCTACGCGCCAGCTCTTCCAGCGTGATCCGGGGCGTGCCGCTGACGGCCGCCTCCTGGGCGCGCTTGTCCTGCAGCTTGGCGAGAGCGATCTGGCGCACTGTCTTCTCGGAACCCGCCACCTGGAAAATGTCGCCGGCGCTGGGTACCTC
Organism: Candidatus Dormiibacter sp.; assembly: GCF_050999135.1. Classification (NCBI taxonomy): domain Bacteria; kingdom Bacillati; phylum Candidatus Dormiibacterota; class Candidatus Dormibacteria; order Candidatus Dormibacterales; family Candidatus Dormibacteraceae; genus Candidatus Dormiibacter; species Candidatus Dormiibacter sp. Next base: position 8,813 of record NZ_JBPCPN010000027.1, read on the forward strand.
GGAGAGTCCGCTCACCAGCACAGGCGTGGCCGGCCCGGCCTCGATCACGGATTCCCCGCGGTCGTTGCTCAGCGCGCGGACGCGGCCGTAGATGTGGCCGCAAACGAAGGGATCGCCGATCTTCAAGGTGCCGTTCTGGACCAGGATGGTGGCCACGGGGCCGCGGCCCCGCTCCAGGTTGGCGTCCACGACAGTTCCCAAGGCCGGTCGATCGGGATTGGCCTTCAGGTCCAGGATCTCGCTGGAGAGCAGGATGGTGGTGAGGAGGTCGGCCAGTCCCTCCCCCGTGCGGGCCGAAACGTGCACGCATTCGTGCTCGCCACCGTAGTGGCGGGTGACCAGGCCCTGCTCGGCCAGCTCGGCGTGAACTCGATCCACATTGGCGTTGTCCTTGTCGATCTTGTTGATGGCCACCACGATGGGCACGTCCGCAGCGCGGGCGTGCTGAATGGCCTCGACTGTCTGCGGCATCACTCCATCGTCGGCGGCGACCACCAGCACCGCCACGTCGGTGACAGAGGCGCCCCGCGCCCGCATGGCTGTAAAGGCTTCATGACCTGGAGTGTCGATGAAGACCACCTTCCCGCCCTCGGCCGTCTGCACCTTGTAGGCGCCTATCCGCTGGGTGATGCCGCCCGCCTCGCCGCCGGCCACGTCGGTCTTGCGAATGGCGTCGAGGATTGAGGTCTTGCCGTGGTCGACGTGCCCCAGCACGGTGACTATCGGTGACCTCTCGCGCAGCTTCGCGGGGTCCTCGTGCTCGACCGAGAACAATTCTTCCCGGGTGGTGGTGACCTCGCCGCCGCCGCCCTCGGCCTCGGTCTGGACCAGGTCCTCGGAGGCGATCGGCTCGACCTTGTAGCCGAAGTCGTCGGCCACGATCTCGGCGGTGCCGTAGTCCAGCGCCTGGTTCAACGTCGCCATGACGCCGCTCTGAAGCAGCTTCTTGATGATCTCAGGCGGCGCCACTGCCAGCTTGTCGGCGAGATCCTTCACCGTGATCGCGGGTGGCAGCACAATGGTGCGTTCGCCGTTGACAGGAACCGGCCGCGAAGCCGTGCTGGTGGTGCGGAACTGGCCCCGGGCGGCGTCGATCGCCTTCGGCATCAGCGGAGCCGACGGGTTGCGCGTCAGCCGGCGCTGCTGGAGGAAGTTGAGCAGCTCCTTGTGGCTGATGTTCAGTTCGCGCGCGAGTTCGTGTGCTTTCATCTAGTGTCCTGTCTCAGAGGTTCGGCGAGCAGATTGTGGCAGGCAGCCGGAGGCTGCCGGTCCAGGCGAGGAGGCGCAGGAAGGGGTGGAACTAGGAGGAACGCATCTTAGATGCGTGACGACGACGGTACGGGCCCCATGACGCACGCATCGTCGTCTGGAGCCGCAGGATGCCGACGAATTTTTGAGACAGGACACTGAGAACAGTTGATTATGCCCGACCAAGGGCCCTGCCAATCTCGGCCCGCCCAGGCTCAGCGCCGGCGAAGCAGTGGCAGCACCTCTTCGGCCACGCGCTGGATGATCTCCCCCTCGTAGGCGTTGGGCATCGAGACCAGGAGGTAGTCGACGCCCGCATCGAGCAGGCCTGACAGATGCTCGGCGACCTGCTCGGCAGTGCCCTGGCAGGGGAAGTTGTTGCGCATGGTCGCATCGTCAGCCCCCGTCTGCCGGGCAGTCTGCTCCCAGACTCGGCGCACCTCCGCCTCATCGCCCAGGATCACCGGCGAGTGGCTGGACTTGATGATCTCGTCGTAGTTCCGGCCGACTGTTTCGCAGTGCCGGCGCAGGACGTCCAGCTTGTGGCGGACCACCTCCGGCGTCGTCCCGATGTTGCAGGCCTCGCCGTACTGAGCTACCAGCTTCAGGGTGACCTTCTCGCCGCCCCCGCCGATCCAGAGCGGAGGATGCGGCTTCTGGACAGGCTTCGGTTGGTTGATGGCTCCCCTGACTTGATAGAAGCGGCCTTCGAAGCTGACCCTGGGCTCGGTCCACATCGCATGCAGGACCTGGACCGACTCGCGCAGCATCCGGAGCCGGTTGGGCATCTCGCCGAACTGATAGCCATAGGCGTTGTACTCGTGCTCATACCAGCCGGCGCCGATGCCGACGATGAGCCGGCCGTGGCTCATCACATCGATGCAGCTGGACATCTTGGCCAGCAGTGAGGGCGGTCGGTAGCTGTTGCAGGTGACCATCTGGCCCAGCCTGATGGTCTTGGTGTCCCTCGCCAGGCCCGCCATGCTGGTCCAGCACTCAAAGGTGGACTCCAACTCCGGGGTCGGCACTGTGTGGAAGTGGTCGAAGAGCCAGAGCGAGTCGTAACCAGCTCGCTCGGCTTCCTGAGCGCAGCGAACCATTGTCTCGTACTGCTCGATGGGGTCCTTCAGGTCGACGAACTCCAGCTTCCAGCCCTGGGGCACGAAGACGCCATACTTCACCTCTCGGCTCACTTCACTCCTCCACCTTCAGCTACCTGGCTGACGACTGCCAAAGTCTGCCAGAGGACCTCGTCCACTCTGGCCTTGAGCGCTCGCTCCAAGGCCCGGCGCTTGCGGGCTTGGGCTAGGCAATCCTGCTCCGGGTGCAGGTAGGCGCCCCGGCCCGGGGCCCGACCGCCGGCGTCATACCCGGCGGTGCCGTCCGGTAGGCGCACCAGCCGGATGAGACCCCGCTTTCCGGCCTCCTGGCGGCAGGCCACACAGGTTCTCTGCGGCTCTCTCCGCTTCATGCCTGGATGTCGATCCGCCAGCCTGTCAGGCGCGCCGCGAGGCGGGCGTTCTGGCCGTCCTTGCCGATGGCCAGGGAGAGCTCGCCCTTGGCCACCCGCACGTGCGCTGTCCGGCCGTCCGGGTCGAGCTGGACCTCCAGGACGGCTGCCGGCCGGAGTGCGGAAGCCACGAAGCGCTCGGGCTCCGCATGCCAGGTCACTATGTCGACGTGTTCGCCACCCAACTCCTGGAGTAGCGAGCGATGCCTGACCGCCTTGGGCCCCACGCAAGCGCCGACCGGGTCGATGCCGGCCTCGGCGCTGGCCACCGCCACCTTGGTCCGCAGCCCGGCGTCCCTCGCGATCGACTTGATCTCGACCACTCCAACCGCTATCTCCGGCACCTCCGCCTCCATCAGCCGGGCGACGAACATTCGGCTGGCCCGGGAGACCAGGACCTGCGCGTGCTTTGGCGAGGGCAGCGAGTCGAGAACCAGAACTGTCAGCGGCCGGCCGATCGACAGCTGCTCGCCCGGGATCTGCTCCTCCGGCGGCAGAAAGCCCTCCACCTTGCCCAAATCCACGAAGACGTTCCCGCCGGTCAGGCGATCGACGAAGCCGCTGGCCAGCCGGCCCCGATTCCGGCTCATGTCCGAGAGAGCGCGATCGCGCTCCAGGTCGCGCAGGTTTCTCAGGACAGCCGTCCGCGCCGTCTGGGCGGCGAGACGCTTGAAGTCGGCCACCGGAAGCTCGCGCTCGGCCACCTCGCCGGCTGCGTCGACGAAGCGCTCGGAGACTGACAGCTCAGCCGTCTCCGGATTGAGTCGGACGGTGACGGCGCCCTCTGGCGTGAAAGCGCGCTGATATGCCATCGCCAGGGCGCCCTCCACAGTCCTCTGCAGCTCGGTCAGAGGCACGCCCACGTCCCCGCTCAGCTGTTCCAGCGCGTTGAGCAGGTTCTCTGGTGCTGTGCTCACGAGCGTTTGAGGGAGGCTACAAGGCGAGTACCGATGACGTCCGACCAGGGCAGCCGCAGCGGCTCGCGCTTGGGCACAGCGATCTCGATGCCCGCGTCGTCCACCGTCGCCAGCAGACCCTCGATCACGGCTTCGCTGTCGCCCAGCCGGTAGCGGGAGTTGACGGTTCGCCCGGCATGGCGTTCATACTCGGCGCGATCTCGCAGCTCACGCTCGGCGCCGGGTGAGGACACCTCCAGCAGGTAGCGCTCTGCTATCAGGTCCGCCTGGTCGAGGAGTGGTCCGGCCACCCGGCTCACCGCCTCGCAATCATCGATGCCGACAAAGCCTTCCTGCTTGTCGATGGCTATCCGCAAGGTACGGCCGCCTTGGCCGGTGCGCTGCAGGCTGTAGATGCTGTAGCCCATGTGCTTCAGGGTTGGGGCGAGCAGGCTTTCGATCCTATCCAGCGGCCACGTGGTCATACGGCAAGTCTGCGCTCCGGCAGCCGATGAGCTTGTTGTGCCCCCTACCTGACCGGCTGGAGCTTCCGCCAAACGACTAGCAGTTGCGAGGCGTTGAAGATCGAGCTGTAGGTACCCGACAGGATGCCTATCAGGAGCGCGAGGACGAAGCCCTGCAGCGTCTGCCCACCGAATAAGAGCAGCGCGGCGAGCACGAGCACGACAGTGAAGCTGGTGATGATGGAGCGGGCCGCCGTCTGCAGGATGCTCAGATTCACAACCTGCTCGAAGGTCAACCGGCTGGCCCCGAGCCGGTCGGAGAGGACAAGGTTCTCGCGAATCCTGTCGAACACGACTATTGTGTCGTGAACCGAGAAACCCACGACTGTCAAGGCCGCGGTCAGGAAGAGGCTGTCGATCTCCCCTATGCGCAGGTTCAGCACCTTGCCCAGGATCGAGAAGATGCCGGTCAGGAGAAAGACATCGTGCAGGAGCGCCAGCAGGGCGCTGCCGCCGAACTGAAAGCCCGCCCGCCAGCCGCCCCTCACCCGGCGGAAGCGGAAGGCGAGATAGAGCAGGATCAGGATGGCGGCGGCGAGAACCGCCAGCAGGGCGGAGGTGACTATCTCGCGAGCGACTGAGGGTCCCACCTGGTTGGCCTGGATCTGGTTGCGGTCGACCGGCGCCACCTTGCTGTCCAGGTCGTCGACTATCTTCTTCTGCTGGGCCGGGTCGAGCGCACGAGTGCGCACTATGTAGGTGCCGTTGGCGCCCTTCTGAACAGTGCCGTTGACATTCTCGGAAGCGACGACCGCCTCCACCTGGGCTTGGTTCGCGGGCTGGCTGAACTTGAGGAACAGCTCGGTGCCGCCTTGGAAATCAATGCCCAGCAGGAAGCCCCGCGTGAGCATGGAATAGATGCCGGGGACGATGATGAGTAGGGAGAGGGCGAAGAACACGTTCCGGCGGCCGACTATGTCGAGCCGGCGGCTCGGCGTGGCTACCGGCTCCCCGGTTGCTTCTTCGCCGCTCAGCGGCCGGCGGGCGGCTCCGGGCCGGCTAAGCTCGGCCACGGCGGAGGGGGAGCGTGACGCCCATCAGGAAGCTGCGTTCGGCGTTGTGGTTCTCGACCACCAGGGCCATCAGGTTGTGGGTCACGATGATGGAGGAGAACATGCTGACCAGCACGCCCAGGAACAGGGTGATGGCAAAGCCCTTGACAGGTCCGTTGCCGGCCAGATAGAGCAAACCGGTCGTGATCAACGTGGCTGTGTTCGAGTCCCGGATCGCCGGCCAGGCCCGGCCCACCGCTGTCTCGACGGCGGCCCCCACTGAAACGCCTGAGCGGACCTCCTCCTTGAAGCGCTCAAAGATGAGCACGTTGGCGTCCACAGCCATGCCCACGCTCAGGATGAAACCGGCCAGGCCGGCCAGTGTCAGCGTGACGGGGATCATCTTGAACACCGCCAACGTCAGGCCGGCGTAGAAGAGTAGAGCCACGCTGGCGACGAGCCCCGGCAGGCGATAGAAGAAGATCATGAACACGATGACTATCAGCAGGCCGAGCACCCCGGCCGCGAGGCTGCGCTTGATCGAGTCGGCGCCGAGGGTGGCCCCCACCTCGGTCGACTGAATCACCTGGAGATTGCCCGGGAGGGCGCCAGAGTTGAGCAGGATGGCGAGATTCTTGGCGCTGTCAGCAGTGAAGTTGCCGGTGATCTGCGACTGTCCGCCGGTGATCGGCTGCAGGATGCGCGCGTCGACCAGCAGCTTGCCGCCCTGGTCGAAGGGCCGGTAGAGGTCAGCCGCCCGCTGGTCCCAGTGGGCGACGTCGTCAGCGGTCAAATTCAGCCAATTGGTGATCGAGTGCTGAGGGCAGTCGGTCGCGCCGTTGGGGCAGGTGGCGTTGAAGGCTTCAGTCGAGAGCTGGCTGAAGATAGCTGCGCCCTGAGAGTTGTAGGTGACGTTGATCACCCACTGGTTGCCGTTCTGAGCATCGAGCGAGGCGTCGGCCCCGGTCAGCATCTCCGAGGTGAGCGCCGTGATCTGGGGCCGGTTGCCGGGAAAGGGGCCGCCCTTGACGTTCGCATCGGCCACCCACTTGGTCGTGACCAGCCGGGCGGTGTTGCCGATGGTGGCCTGGGCCTTGGCGGCGGAGACGCCCGCCAGCTGAACCTCGATTCGATCCCTGCCGACGGGGTTGATGACGGGCTCGCTCACGCCGAGTTTGTTGATGCGCTTGGAGATGACGTCGATGGTGTCGCGCTGCACCTGGCTCATGTCGCGGCCGGGCGGAACGTCGGTGATCTGCAGCAGCAGGTCCGTGCCGCCCTGCAAATCCAGCCCGCGATGGATGTAGACCTGGTTGCCGAAGAGCTGGGGCGGCATTCCGCTCACCTGGCCGGTCAGCGGCTGGTGGTTCAGGACGCGCTGGATGTAACCGGCGCCGTCCACGGCTATCGAGAGGATGAGCAGGCCGACCACAAGGAGGCGGACCGGCCAGGAGAGGAGGTAGTGCAAACCTGTAGCAGTTTATCGACGCATATCCCTCCTATGCCGGATGAGGTAGCCTAGCCCGGCGCAGCTTGGCGTCGCTTGTCGATGGAAGCGCCTCCTGCGGCCGAGCGTACCCCTCTCGCCGCACGTGTGCGAGCAAGCGCTTCGATGATCCTGCACCCGTCTCCGCCGAACTCGACCTGTCCCTGGTCTTGTACGGGCGGCCGAGCAGGGGGCGGTCCAGAATAACGACTCACTTGAGCAAGATGTCGCTCGTGCTCTCGGCTGAGATGGGCTCGCGACCCCTCTGGCTGCGATCTATGGTCCGACCGGCCCTGGGAGTCATGACGGTTGCATCGAACCCCGTTCTTGCCCTCTATGAACTCTCACTCGTCCGTCCTCCATCAGTAGCACGCGGTCGGCGATTGAGCAGGCGCTGTTGTCGTGCGTGGCCAGGAGAACGCCGGTTCCCGCGTCCGCTGCTTGGCGAATAACTTCCAGCACCCCGCGCCCGGTATCGGTATCTAGTTGGGATGTTGGCTCGTCTGCAAGTAGGAGAGAAGGACCCTTCACAAGCGCCCGCACCAAGGCAACTCGCTGTTGCTCACCTCCTGATAGTTCATGCGCTCGGTGAGCCGATCGTTCTGCTAGGCCAACCGCTGCAAGAGCGGCATGCGCCTGCTTTAGGGACTCGGCCACCGGAATACCTCGGAGACGCAGCGAAAGGCTTACGTTCTCAACGGCAGAATACAACGGCAACAAACCGGCGGTCTGGAAGATCCATCCGACCTGGTTGCGAAGACGTTCAGGCGGCACCGACTCCTCGCCCGGAACAATCTTCTCTCCTCCGACCTCGACTTGACCACGATCCGGTCGATCGAGGCCACCGCACAGTGCTAACAACGTCGACTTGCCGGATCCAGAACGACCCACCAGCACGACCACTTCCCCTTCCCATACCGAGAGAGTGACTGCGACAACTGCCTTCACACTCGCGCCCCCAACCTGGAAGGATCGATAAAGCCCGTCCGCCCGGAGGACTTCACTCCCGGCCACGTCGCCCCCGGGCCGGAGAGATTCGCAGACCATCGCCATCGCGCTGTATCCGCACCAAGCTGTCCAAACCGAGCTCTTCCAGAAGGTGAAGGGGTATCTGCAGTCGCCCAAAGCGATCCACGATAGTCAGCTCGTCGGCAACTAAGCCCCGATCTCGTTCGATGTAGCGAGTCTCGGTCGATGTCCTGCCATCGCGGATTTGAACGACCCGATCGACGTGGCGTCCTAATGCCGGGTCGTGGGTGACCATTATAGTGCCCACCCTCAGGTCCATGAGCAGTGCGGCCACATCTCGCATCAAGTCCTCCGAAGACTCCGTGTCCAACTCCGAAGTAGGTTCATCCACGAGCAGTAGCCGGGGCTGATTTGCGAGAGCAACCGCCAGCGCCAAGCGCTGCCGCTCTCCTCCTGAAAGCTGGACTGGGCGATGCTTCAAACGGTGTCCAAGGCCCAGAGCATCGAGCAGACCTCGAGCCCTCTCTTCTCGGGAAGGTTCGGCGGCAGTTGCAAGCATCGGCACTTGCACGTTCTCCAGGGAATTTAGGGGCGGCCACAGATTGCGTTGACTGTGCTGCCACATGTAACCGACCGTATCCCGACGGTAGGCCTCCCTTTCTGACGGGATTAGCCGAGTCAAGTCACGCCCAGCCACCATCAACCGGCCGGCACTTGGTGCCTCGAGAGCCGCTAGGACGTTTAGCAACGTGGTTTTCCCACTGCCGCTGCGTCCCACCACGGCGATCAACTCGCCCTCTTCTAATCTGAGGTCGAGCCCCTGCAGAGCAACTACCTCCAGATCATCCTTCTTGTAGATGTGGACGAGTCCATCAGCCTCGACCAAGGCTGCGACGCGGCCCGGGTGCGCCATCATGCCACCAGGCGAAGTTCCTGGAGCAGGTCGAATCGGAGCGCGGTGCGCTGGGTCCAGCGGCCCGCGGCCAGGCTCAGAGCCAGAAGCACCGTAAGTCCGCCCGCAACGATCAGTGGCTGAATGGTGATAGTGGTGGCAGGAATGGTGTCCACGGGATCCGAGCCAAGATGGAGTGTCGGCAGCAGAACGACTGCACAAGCCAGGCCGAGCATGGTACCGACGAACATCCCGTAGATTAAAACCACAACACGTTCGATGGCGAGACTCCGGCGGATCTCTTTCTGTGACAGGCCATTCGCCTGCATGACTGCGTATTCGCCTAACCGTTCGCGGATCAGAGCCATCACGTTCACTCCAAAGCCAAGCACCATGATCACCATCATCGAGCCAAATCCGAGCGCCAGCCCTACTTCGAGTGCGCGGCGGTTGGGATCGGTTAGTGTGCTCTGCTCCAACGCTCGACGGTCGTAAAGTGCCGAAACAGGGCCAAGACTTCGCAGCGCTTCCTCCAGATGGGGGGGTAAGCCAGCGGTCTTTAACCAGAGTTCGGTGGGCCATGCGGTCGTGCCGCCTTCGCCCAGACGCTGGATCAAAGAATCTCGCGGAGCGATCATAATGTACTCACGCGTTGGATAGGTCGACGGGAAGGCGCTGATCGTTCCCACAACTGAGACTCTGAGAGTCTGCTGAGCCACGACTGCCTCCAGCTCCTGACCGACTTTCAGTCCGAGATCATCCAGGAGGCCTGGGCTCACCAGCACCGGCAGTGGTCGCCGGCCTCCAGCGGGCCAGATTGATACATCACTACCGCCATCAACTGGAATTGATAGAGTCTCTCGGCCTTCACGGGTCTGTTGAGCATCTGGCACCCGGCCGAGCGGACGTGAGGACGCAACGGTCGTTCGGGAATACCATGGACCGTCAGCTGCAGTGAACGACTGGACGACGTGACCATCGACCGCCAGATCACTCAGGGCAATCTGGCCCACGGCTGGCTGTTGGCTCAACGTGAGTTCCCGGAGCTTCAAAGGGAATACCGGTGCTCCTGTTGTGGGCTGTAGCGAGGCTTGGAGCAGCCGCCAACCCGGTGGGTGGAGCTGACCAAGGGGGACCGACCAGAGGCGGCCAGCATCATCTTCGACTAGCGCCGCCAGGCTGCCGGAGAGTCCGCTGGCGAACGTCCATACGGACAACTCGGATGGGCGGCCCGGCAGCCGGAGCCCATCGACGTCTTGTACCACCAGAGGCCGCAGTAGCCGCCGTAGCGGTTGAGCATAGGCGTCCGATCGCGCCCAAGCGACGTCGGCGAGGCTGGCTGGGTCGACCCCGAGCACCGTCATGGAAGTGGCCGATGTCGCGGGCGAGCCGAGGGCCCGATAGACCCAACTGCTTCCAGCCACGCCGGGAAGGTTTCGAACGGCGGCCAGGCGTGGCGGGCCTGCGGCCGTCTGATACGCCGTCCGCACGTCCGCTCCAACCGCGTAATCGGCTCGGTCAATCGCATTCTGACGATCAGTGGCAAGACATATGCCGTTGAAGACCGCCAGGGCGACGCTGATCGTCAGCAGGAGCGCTAAGGGCAGATACCGACCGGGTCGCCTGACCAGTTGAACGCTCGCCAGGCTTGCCGGCAAATCGTGCAGGAGCCGCTCTACCAAGCCGGCGATGGGCCCCAGCAGTCTGAGACCAACGACCGCCAATAGGCCCAGCGCCAGGGCAGGAAAGGTAACGACCAGTGGATCGTCGCCTCCCTGTTGGAAGCCCCGCACACGAGCCTCTTGAAGGAGCCCAAGGGCCAGTACGCCAAGACCAAGATCGAAATAGTGTCGTCGCCACCAGGGTTGTGAGCTCGGACGGGAGGCGTCCCTTCGTACCTCCAGCACCTCGGCTCCGGCTGCTCGCCAAGTCTGCGAGACTAGGATCAGCGTCTCGCAGAGCAGGCAGACCAAGACGGTAGGGGCAGCTGCACGCAGTAGATCCCCGGCAGCCCCGATCAAGTCTGCGCCTAGCCCAAAGGTGGTCAGCGCTAGAACGCCGCAGAGCAAGCTGGCAAAGATTAGGCCCAGTGCACTGGCTGGCAAAACCAGGACGAGTAGCTGCATTAATGCCACGAGCCAAATGCGCCTTCTGGGCCAACCGCGAGCTCTCAGCACACTAAGATCCGCGGACTGACCGCCGAGGAAGCCAGCGACCAAGAATCCTGTGGCATAGAGAGCCGCCACAAGCATGGCGACCGTCACTAGCTCGATCGTGTACGCGGCACTTTGCCGACGTATATCGAAGTTCCGCAGCTCACCGTCGAGTTGGGTCGAGAAGGACCCGCCGCGCTCTACGACGAAATATCCACGCAGTTGATGTAGTTGTGCAACAACAGCCGGCACCTCGGCTGCGTGAAGACTCTTGAGATCGGCCACATAAAAGTGCATGACTTGAATGTCAGGAGTGTCCCCAGCTTGGAGGCCGAACAGTGCTTCCTTGCCCATGGTAACCACGGTCTCAGGCGGACGACCACCCCAGAACGCCTCATTAGCATCTCGAGCCGACCATACCCCAGCTACGCGAAGACAGAAAGGTGCCCGGGAATTACTCGTGAAGCGCAAACAGAAGTGGTTGCCGAGGCGCAAACCAAATGTAGCAGCAGCCCTCTGGGGCAGACTGACAGGCGTTACGGCTGAGGACTGGCTTCCCTCAGCAGGAATGTCACCCGACACCATTTCCACGTGCCGAGCTAGATCGCGGACGTACATCAACGTCGGCGCGGCCTGTCCGTGCTCGGAGGCGGTGGATTGTCCATCGATGGACGCGAGTTGCAGCCCCGACAGTGATGCGACAGCAGCTCCCGCTTGAACGTAGCCTCCGACATTGCGGGCAATCTGCTTTTCTACGTCTGCTTGGAATGCGTCGAAGCCGCTGGGACTTCCGACCCCGCCGCTTGGGGCCCCGATCAGGATGACCTTGCCCTCCTGGCTGCCGCCAACCACTGTGTGGACGCCCGCTTCTGCGGCGGTCGCCTGTACTAACGGAACGGCCGCGGCCAAGCCCAGAGTCGCGCTCAGAGCGATCAGCACCGCCAAAGTTACATGACCCTCGTAGCCAAGGCGGCGCCACGCCAGCCGCCCAACTGTCAGCTGCACCGCGGTGCCGAGGAATCGTGGTACTCAGGCATGCTTTAGCGGGGCGGCGCGCAGCATTGGCTCTTCTGGAGCAACCACCAAGTTAAGTGGGCTGCCGGCGACACATGTCCCCGGTAGCCCATGGACCAAGGGCACGATTGTGCCCTGATTACCCAAGTATCAGGCGGCAGCGGTTCTTCTTGTTGGCACGGCTTCTAGCAACAATTATCGTAGCAGTAGTGACCACAACAATTATCATAACAGATGTAGCCACACGCCGGGTTCCTCGGATTGCACAATGACCATGAACAATCATAACAGCACGAAATACAGGCGATAGGTGACTCGCCTCGGGAGCCGGCCAATCGACCGGCAGGTTCCCCAAAGGTGATCCCGATCGCCCGCAGCCAATGATGAAGCCTCTGCGTCCCCTTGTCAGGCGTCGATGTTCGATCTCTGACTTCCAACACCTCTTCTAAATTGACCATCTGTTCCTCCAACTCATACTTGAGATACGAGCGAACTGCTTCCAAGTGCTAAGTCATACGGCGTCACCTCCCGATTGTGCTCGATGCAGGCCAAAGTTGCGCAACTGTTTTGCGTCATGGAATTGTGCAGCCGCAACTACCTTACAGGACTGAATTTTTAGCACCGCTGGACGCCAGCGAACGGCCAAGTGCTGCAGTGCTGTGCTTCTCGGTCCAACGAGTACAAGGGCCACAGTCGGCAGCCTGGTGGCCCTTATGAATCGCTCCGCTGCCAATGCAGTGCCAGCCAGCAGCACGACATATCGGTCGTCCGTTACTTGCACTTCAGCGTCTCTCAAGCCCTCTGCTATGAACCAACTAGATTCATCGATTGGATCTAAGACCACAACCAGACCGGACAGGTCTGGTAGATACTCCCTCCAGTCGACCGGCACAAGTCGGTCAGCTGCGACTCCATCGAGCGGTGGTAGAGCCTTGCCGATGGTATCTGTTGTAGCGGGAAGAGGACCCTGCAAGACCAACACTTGTCGGCGAATCATCGCAATTCGACGATGCTGCTCAACAATCGCACTACCCTGAAGTGCGACCAAGACAAGGGTCGCGACGAGTGCAGCAGCGATCAAGTCTGGCATAGTAGTCATTCCTCATCGCCATCCGAGAGGCTTTGACAGCTGCCGCCAGTCCAGAAGCCACTTAGTCGTCAGCAATACCGCAATCATGGTCAACGTACCCCCGCCACTAGGATGACCTCCCGCAGTCGAACACAATGTAAGCACCGCTGCCAGGAGGGCCAGGGTGCCGGCTCGCATAGCGGTCTGGATCCCAAGCGTCATACGGCCACCTGCGAAGCAAGCACATGGAATGGGTCGTTTTAACCAGGCTGCGTAAAGGCCTACGAGAACATAGGCGGTCAAGAGGGCAGCAGTTGCAAGGCCGGCAGCCGCGGGATACGAGGCCGTCGCAAGCGCTGCGGCTAGCCCCGCCTCAAGGACGAGTACCGTGACTGCCGTAGTCGGGGCCATGCGGGCAGGGACTCCCAACTGTCCAAGAGTGACGATCGAAAATGTGTTGAAATTCCGCAACTTGCCAACCACGGAGAGTAGTAGCACGCCACCCAGAGCCGCAGCGAGCACTGTGGCTGTAAGGACGAGCGCCGCTTCCATCTTCTTTGTCAGGCTCCCATTCCGGCCGGGTTGTGTGGAGCCCTCTAATGATCGGCTTATCTGCCCAATCTGTCAAGCATGGGCAGCAATTGGGTTGCGTCCCCCAGGCGCTGTAAAAGTGAAACGACGTAGTCTGCCGCGGAAGGTCTGACCAACCATCGCAAGGAGGACTACGCCGTGAAGAAGAGAGTAGCGCCGGGCCGCTCTCGCTGAGGATCTGCCGGCGCTCGGCGCCCATCTCGGCTACCCACTCCGACTCCGCAAGCGGCTGCGCTCGACGAACCTGCTCGAACGCTCGTTGGGCGAGGTCAAACGTCGGACGAAGGTCATCGGCCGCTTCCCCGGCGAGACCAGCTGCCTCAGCCTCGGTTGGGCGGTCATGGACCTGGTGATCGCGGCCGGCCGCGGCCTCGCGCTCATCGATTTCGAGCGCCAGCAACTCGCTCAGATGCGCGCCGCCAAGCCCGCCCAATCAGACGTCGAGATGACCGCTTAAGATGCACACGCCGGGCGGAGAAACGTCTCCGCTTTTACAGCAGGCTGGGGAAGCGACCGGCGACTAGGTATTCAGTCGGATTGCCCGCCTCAGATCGGACCCTGCTGTGGGTTGGTGGACGAGCAGCCGGTCATCGAGACCTACAACGCATCCCTTCTGGCGCCCACTGGTCGTTCCGCAGTCAGCAAGCTCGGTGGATGGCAAGCGCCGACAAGCGCGCCCTTGTTGTGGTGGCTGTCGGAGGGTCACGACAGATCGCTCGTCGCCTACCCACCACTCGCTCGGCGGAGACGAGCCGCCACCCACGAACAGCACCTCCGCGCGCGACGGCATTTGCTCCGGTGTCAGGCTCGCCGTCCGGCTGAAAGCCGGGCCCTCTTCCTCTTCTTAGAGCAGCGTCTGCTGGGCCGGGTTGGCGGCGGGTGGCGTGAGCCCGAGATGCTGGTAGGCGAGCTCGGTGACGACGCGCCCCCGAGCCGTGCGGGCGAGCAGCCCGCACTGGATGAGGAACGGCTCGTGCACGTCCTCGATGGTCTCCGGTTCCTCGGCCAGAGACGTGGCTATGGTGTCCAGGCCGACGGGGCCGCCGCGAAAGTTGTGGATCACGGTTTCCAGCAAGCGCCTGTCGAGCGCTTCCAGGCCCAGTTCGTCGACTTTGAGCATCTCGAGCGTCTTGATCGTCACCGCCTGGGTTGCCACCCCCTCCGCGCGCACCTGCGCATAATCGCGCACGCGGCGGAGCAGGCGGTTGGCGATGCGCGGCGTTCCTCTTGAGCGGCGGGCCAGCTCGCCCGCTGCCGAGGGCTCGATTTCGAGCTCGAGCAGGCGGGCCGAACGGCGCACTATTCGCTCCAGCTCCGGCTCGCTGTAGAACTCGAGCCGAAACGCTGCGCCGAAGCGGTCGCGCATAGGTCCGCTCAGGAGGCCCTGCCGCGTCGTGGCGCCGACGCATGTGAATTGTGCCAGCGGCAGCCGGGCCGAGGTGGCGCCCGCCCCCTTGCCCAACACGATGTCGAAGGTGAAGTCCTCCATGGCGGGATAGAGCGCTTCCTCGACCACCTTGTTCAGCCGGTGGATCTCGTCCAGGAAGAGGACGTCGCGATCGTTCAGGTTCGTGAGTATCGAAGCCAGGGCGCCCGCGTGATCGATGGCAGGCCCGGAAGAGGTCTTGATGCTGACGCCCAGCTCGTTGGCGATGATGTTCGCGAGCGTCGTCTTGCCGAGTCCGGGGGGCCCCGACAGGAGCACGTGCTCCACCGGTTCGCCCCGGCGTCGCGCCGCCTCGATCAGGATGCTGAGATTGGCCCTGACCTGCTCCTGGCCTATGTAGTCCTGCAGGGTGCGCGGGCGGAGCGTGCGGTCGAGCTGCTCTTCCTCGCTCTGCACATTCGGGTCGACCAAGTTCTCAGACTCGCTCACCTGCCCAGAGCCTTCAGAGCGGCCGCCAGTGCTGCCTGGGCGGCGGGTTCTGCCTTCCAGTCGACCGCGTCCAGGCCCTGCTTGGCCTGTTGGGCGCTGAAGCCTAGGGAGCGGAGCGCGCTCTCGACCTGGGTCTGCGCCTCTCCATCCGAAGCCCCGTGGGGCGTGCTCGGCAGAGCCAGCAGCGCAGCCTCGGCCTGCAGCCTGGGCTTCAGATCGATGATCACCTTCTGGGCTGTGCGAGCGCCCACGCCGCTCGCCCTCCTGATTGGGGCCACATCATCGGCAAGGATCGCGCGCTTCAGGACGTCCCGGCTGGCCACGCTGAGAATGGCCAGTGCCACCTTGGGCCCCACCCCATCCACCTGGATCAGCATCTGGAAGAGCTCCAGATCCTCAGCGCTGGCAAATCCGTAAAGAGCCAGCTGGTCCTCACGCACAACCGTGTGGATGTGAAGCGCCGCCTCCTCCCTCGCTCCCACTGCCGGAACTGATTCGCGGGCCGAGGCGGGCAGGGAAACCAGATAGCCGACCCCGCCCACGTCCAGCACCACCTGGTCTTGGGCCGCCCGGATGACCCGGCCCCGCAGGTGGCCGATCAACCGGGTTGCCGACCGACCGCGCCGGGTACGCCTTCGGCCACCCGCCGGGTCCGGGCGTGGCAGACGGCGATCGCCACCGCATCGGCCGCGTGGTGGTCACCGGTGCTGCCGGCCAGCTGGAGGCCCAGCATGCGGCCCATCTGGGTCTTGCCGGCCAATCCGTATCCGGTGATGACCGATTTGACATGGCTTGGCTTGTACTCGTGCACGGTTACGCCCGCCTCGCCCAGGGCGGCCAGCACGGCGCCCCTCGCCTGAGCGACGCCGATGGCGCTGCTCGCATTGCGGCCGAGGAAGAGCTCCTCCAGCGCCGCCTCCTGAAGCTGGTAGCTGGCCAGCACCTGACGCAGCTCGGTGACCAGGAGCACCAGCCGGGGAGCCGGCGGTCCGGGCTTGGTCCTGATGGTGCCGCTGGCCACCACCTGCTGGCGTCCATCAACCACCGCCCAGCCCGTATTGGCCAGCCCGGGGTCGATCCCCAGGAGAAGCGGCGGCTCCGGGAGAGCCATCGGCAGCTAGTCGACCACTAAACGCCGGCTGAGACGCGTTCGAGAACTTCCGCGGGGACGTCGAAGTTGGCGTAGACCGCCTGGACGTCGTCGTCCTCTTCCAGTGCCTCCAGCAGCCGCAGCACCTGGGGCACCTGCTCTTCGGGCACGGGGACCGTCTGACCGGGCTGCATGGTGATCTCGGCCTCCTCGATCCTGACTCCCAGCGCTTCGACGGCCGACTTCACAGGTTCCAGAGAGTTCGGCTCGGTGGTGATCTCGACGCTGTTGCCCTCCACCTTGATGTCCTCGGCGCCTGCCTCGATCGCCGCCAGGCCCACCTCCTCCGGGTCGAGCCTGCCGGCATCCAGGCTCAGCACTCCCTTGCGGCTGAACATCCAGCCCACGGAGTTGGCCTCGGCCAGATTGCCGCCGTTCTTGGCGAAGATGTGCCGCATCGACGGTGCCGTGCGGTTGCGGTTGTCGGTGACCGCGTCGACCATCACCGCCACCCCAGCTGGGCCGTAGCCCTCGTAGCGAACCTCTTCCAGGGCGTCCCCCTTGCCAGCGCCGGCACCACGGTCGATGGCGCCCGAGATCTTGTCGGCGGGCATGTTCGCCTCCCGCGCCTTCTGCACTGCCAGGCGAAGCCGGAAGTTGCTGGTCGGATCAGGCCCACCCTCGCGCGCGGCGATGGTTACCTCCCTGGTCACCCGGGTGAAAGTCTGGCTCCGCTTGGCGTCAACTATCGCCTTCTTGTGCTTGATTCCCGCCCACTTGGAGTGACCTGACATTTCAGACCCCAGCTCCAGACTGGTGCAATGCTGCGAACATGCTTTCGGGCATTTTAGCCAACGCTCAGACGAAAGAAGTTTCGCTTGCCGGCTTTGACCATCCCCCCGTCCTCGACCGGGTGATCGGAGGCCACCTTCTCACCGTTCAGCGAAAGGCCGCCCTGCTCAGCCAGCCGCCGGACCTGGCTCAGGCTGCCATAGAGACCGGCCGCAACCAGCGCCGCCGCCACTGTGGTCCCGGCCCGGACCTGGAGCAGAGGAATCTCGGTTTCGTCCAGATTGCGGCTCCTGAACTTTGCCTCGAAGTCGCGCTCCGCGGCCGCCGCCGCCTCCGGATTCGCCAACCGGGTCACCACCGCGCGGGCCAGCGCCGCCTTGGCCTCTCGCGCCGGCAGCTGCAGCGCAGCCGCGATCTCGGCGGGGCCCAGACCTGATACCAGGCGCAGATACGGCTCGATCAGCGAGTCGGGAAGGGACATGACCTTGCCGTAGATCTCCGGCGCAGGAGCCGCAACGCCTATGTAGTTGCCGAGCGACTTGCTCATCCGCCGTCGATCGGGGCCGACCAGGAGAGGGAAAACCATCACGTCCTGTGGCGCCTGGCCGTAGGCGCGCTGAACCTCGCGGCCGAAGAGCAGGTTGAAGAGCTGGTCGGTACCGCCGATCTCCACGTCGGCTCGGACTGCAACCGAGTCATAGCCCTGGCTGAAGGGATAGAGAATCTCGTGAGCGCCGATGGCTGCACCCGACTGCAAGCGGTGGCTGAAGTCCTCTCGCTGCAGCACCGACTGCAGCGTCTGGCTGCCGAGCAGACGGAGCACGTCGGCGGCCGTCATGCGGCCCAGCCACTCGGCGTTGCGATGGACCTCGGCGCGCTCCAGATCGAGAATGCGGCCCGCTTGCGCGAAGTACGTCTGGGCGTTCACCTCTACCTGTTCAGCGGTCAGCATCGGCCTGGTCTCGGAGCGTCCGCTGGGGTCGCCGATCTGGGCTGTGTAGTCGCCCACTATCAGTACCGCGGTGTGACCCGCGTCCTGGAAGGCGCGCAATACCCCCAGCTGGATCGTGTGGCCGAGGTGGAGATCGGGCGCCGTCGGGTCCAGCCCCAGCTTGACCCGGAGCCTGTCTCCGCGCGAGAGCCGGGCCTGCAGGTGCTCAGCGCTGTGGATCTCGACAGCTATGTGCTGCAGCCTGGCCCAGAGCCGCTCCGCGGCTCCCGTCTTAGTCACGGAAGCTCGCCTCAAAGCGCTTGCTGAGCGTGGCCCGAATCTGCTCCAACCGGCTGTCCACCTCCTCATCCGTCAGCGTGCGCTCGGGGCTGCGGAACGTCAGCGCGAAGGCGACGCTCTTGCGACCCTCGGTCACCTGGCTGCCGCGGTAGTCGTCGAAAGCCGCTGCGTCGGTCAGGAGCTCGCCACCCTTCGAGCGAATCGCCCCGGCGAGAGTGGCAGCCTCCAAGTCCAGGGGCACCACCACAGCCAGGTCGCGCGTTACCGCTGGGTAACGCGGCAGGGCCTTGACCTTTCGGGTCGAATCCAGTTCAAGCAGGGGCGCGATCTCCAGCTGAGCGGCTACCGCTCGCCCCGGCAGGCCAAATGCTTGAGAGGTGGTGGGGTGCAGTTCGCCGATGCAGCCGATGGCCTCCCGGCCGGACAGAATGCGCGCGGTCCGGCCAGGGTGATAGAGCCGGTCTTCGGCCCGCTCGAAGCGCAACCTCGCGGGCGCCAGGGCGTTCACCGCCCGCTCCAGACCACCCTTGAGCTCATAGAAAGCCTTCCGAGCGGCGTCTGCTCCCTCGTGACCGGTGCTGAGGACGCCGAGTAGCTGCGGTTCGTCGGGCTGCTCCTCCGGCTCTTCTGAGTCTCCCCGACTCCGCAGATAGGCCCGGCCGATCTCGAAGAGCCGGCTGGCCTGGCGACCGTGCTTCTGCTGCAGCTGCGCCACCTTGAGGAGTGAGGGGAGCAGAGATGTCCGCAGCGTGTCCTGGTCGTCACTGAGCGGGTTGACCATTCGCAGCGCTCGCCCGTCAAGGCCCAACCGGCGCAACATCTCGGCCGCCACCAACGCCGGCGTCACCACCTCGTCGAAGCCGGCGCCGGCGAGCGCCTGCCGGCAGGGGTCCAGCCGCCGCTCCACGCTCGGCGTGGCGGCGCGCCAGGAGCTGCGCCGCCGGCCGGGCAGCGTGGCCGGCACGTTGTCGTAGCCGTAGATGCGGCCCACCTCTTCGGCGACGTCCTGCACGCTTGTCACGTCAAGCCGGAACACCGGCGGCAGCACGTACCACTCGCCCTCTGTCTCGACGCGGACCTGGAAGCCCAGGCGATCGAGGATCGCCTCCATCTCCTCCAGCGGCACGTGCAAGCCCAGGATCGCGTCGATCCGCTCCGGCCGGAAGCGCACAGGGACGGGTTCCTGCGGCCGCGGATAGGCTTCGGCCCAGCTCGTATGGACCTTGGCGCCGCAGACCTCCTGCAGCAGCCCGGCCGCCCGCCGCGCGCCGGCCAGCGCCAGCTCCGGCGAGATGTTCTTCTCGAGCCTGACCGACGCCTCCGTGCGCAGCTTCAACCGCCGCGACATGCCGCGAACCGCGATGCCCTCGAAATTGGCGGCTTCCAGCAATATCTGGGTGGTGCCGACCTGCACAGCCGTTTCCGCGCCGCCGATGAGACCGGCCAGCGCAACCGGTTGGTCGCCGTCGGTGATCACGAAGCTGTCGGGCCCGAGCTGCCGGTCCTGACCGTCCAGGCAGAGCAGATGCTCGCCTTCCCGGGCCTCGCGCACACCAATCCTGCGCGCACCCAACCGGTCCAGGTCGAAGGCGTGGAGGGGCTGGCCGTACTCCAGCGCCACGTAGTTGGTGATGTCGACCACGTTGCTGATCGGCCTCACCCCCACCGCCCTGAGCCGCCGCTGCAACCACTGGGGTGAGGGACCCACTCGGATGTCACTCACGACAGCGCCTATATAGCGCCGGCAGAACCGGGGGTCTTCGATCGCGATGCTGACGAGATCCGTGCCCGGCGGCTCAATGCCGCCGGTGAAGAGCGGCATGAAATCGTGCTTCAGGCGCCGCCCGCGGGCGGCTGCCAGCTCCCTGGCCAGACCCAGGTGGCAGAGGCAGTCAGGCCGGTTGGGAGTGACCTCAACCTCCAGGATGGCGTCGCTCGGCACTATCGCACTGAGCGGCTGACCCGGCTCCCCCGAATCCAGCAGCATGATGCCGTCGTGTTCGTCGGAGAGCTCGAGCTCAGCCTGCGAGCAGAGCATGCCACGGGCTTCGAAACCGGCGATGTTAGCGTCGCGGACCTTGACTCCGCTCGGCACAGTGGTGCCCGGCAGAGCGACCGGGACCAGTGAGCCGACGACAGCGTTGGCAGCGCCCGCGACGATCTGTCTCTGCTCGTCACCCAGATCGACCATGTGCACCCAGAGCGGCTTCTTGGAAGCGGGATGCGGCTCCTGCGAGATGATCCGGCCCACCCTGATCTGGGACAGGTCGATCAATCTCAGTTCTTCCACGGTCCAGCCGGCCATCGTCAGCGTCTGGGCGGCCTCCTGGGGAGTCAGATCCTCGATCCCGGCCAGCTCAGACAGCCACTGGAACGAAACCCTCACTCAGCCCCCCGAGCCCTCAGATGCTGCGCCCTTTCGACCGGTACAGGCACCTAGAACTGCTCCAAGAAGCGGTGGTCGTTCTCGTAGAACAGGCGCAGGTCCTCCACCCCGTATTTCAGCATCGCGATCCGCTCGATGCCGAAACCCCAGGCGAAGCCGCTGTAACGCTCGGGATCGATGTTCCCGTTCCGGAGGACTGCCGGATGGACCATGCCGCAGCCGCCGGCCTCCAGCCAGCCGTCGCCGCCGCAGCTGCGGCAGCCCCGGCCGCCGCAGACCAAGCAGGAGACGTCGAACTCAAAGCTGGGCTCCGTGTAGGGAAAGTAGCTGGGCCTGAAACGCACCCTCCGCTCCTCGTCCCAGAGCGACTGTGAGAAGTACTGCACAGTTCCCTTCAAATCACCCACAGTGATGCCGACATCCACTGCCAGCGCCTCCACCTGCATGAACTGAGCCAGGTGGCTGGCATCGGTCGCCTCCTGCCTGTAGACCCGGCCGGGCATCGCCGCATAGATTGGCGGCTCGCCATGCTTCAGCATGGTCCGGATCTGCATGGGCGAGGTGTGCGTGCGCAGCACCAGCGTCTCCGAGCGGTTGAGGAAGAAGGTCTCCTGCATGTCGCGGGAGGCATGACCGCGGGGCAGGTTCAGCGCCTCGAAGTTGTACCAGTCAGTCTCGACCTCGGGGCCGATCTCCACCTGGTACCCCATCCTTTCCATGATCGTCTCGATCTCTCGCTGGACAACTGTCAGCACATGCAGCCGGCCCAGCCGAGGCGGTTGGCCGGGCAGTGTGACGTCGATCCTCTCGCTGTCGGCCAAGTCGGCCAGCCGCCGACGCCGCAGCTCATCCAGGCGCCCCGCCAGGGACTCCTGGAGCGAACGCTTGGCCAGGTTGTAGGCTCTGCCGGCCGCCTGCCTCTCGTCCGGCGCCAGCTGCGAGAAGTCCGGTGGCACCAGCACTCCGCGTGCGCCGAGGTAATGGATGCGCAGGCGCTCCAGCTCAGCGGCATGAGGAGCCTGGGCGATCAGGCTGCGCGCTTCCGCCGCCGTCTGCTCGAAATCGCTCATGCGAGCCGCCTTCGCAGCTCGAACAGCAGCACAGCGGCCGCCGCCGCCACGTTGAGCGATTCTGCCCCCGGCTGCATGGGGATGGTCACCGGTTCAAGTCGCGGGTTGCTGAGCCCGTGCGCCTCGCTGCCCAGCGCGAGAACCTCCACTCCGCGAAGGTCCAGGCGGCGGATGTCACCGCCACCGCGGGGAGTGGCGCCCAATCCCCTCGCACCGGCGAGCTCAGCCCAGGTACCCCGAGCTACGCCCAGACCGAACACGGCCCCCGCCGAAGCCCTCACCGCCTTCGCGGAGAAGGGGTCGGCGCCGCCGAGCACCGCGATCGCCGGGGCGCCCGCCGCCACCGCGCTGCGGCAGATGGTCCCCACGTTGCCGGGGTCCTGCACGCCGTCCAGGACCACCAGCGGCCAGCCGGCTGTCCGCGCCGCCGCCAGGGCTTCGGGGACGCTCAACTCCCTGACGGCCCCTATTGCCAGGACGCCCTGTGGGCTGACCGTCTGACTCACCGCGCTGAACACCTGGGGAGCGAGCTCGATCACACGCTCGGCGGGGATGCTTGACTCGCTGCCCTTCCGCAGCGCGAGCAGTTCCAAGCGCACGCCCCGCGCCGCGGCCTCCGCGACCACGCGTGGACCCTCGATCAAAGCCAGGCCAGGTTCCCGCCTCTTGGCCAGCTGGCGCAGCCGCTTGACAGCCCGGTTCTCGGGCGAGAGAACAGCTTCCGGCGCGGCCGGAGCGGCCCTACTGGCTCTGCTTGGCAACCTCGACCAGCCGAGCGAAGGAGCCGCTGTCGGCGACAGCCAGGTCGGCCAGCACCTTGCGGTCGATCTCCACTCCGGCCTGGCGGAGTCCGTGCATGAAGCGGTTGTAGGGCATGCCGCTCTGGCGGGCGGCAGCGTTGATGCGGGCGATCCAGAGCCGGCGGAAGTCGCGCTTGCGCTGACGCCGGTCCCGGAAGGCATAGGCGAGCGAATGCAGGACCGCCTCGTTAGCGGACCGGAAGAGCAGCTTCTTGGAGTAGCGGAAACCCTTGGCCCGCTCCAGGATTGCCTTGTGCCGTCGATGGGCGCTGACGCCTCGCTTGACTCTGGCCATGTAACTTCCTAAATCCCCAGCGCCTGACGAACCTGGCGCACGTCCGAGGGATGAATCAACGGCGAGCTTCGGTACCCGCGCTTGCGCTTGGCCGACTTGTGCTCCAGCAGATGGCTCTTCCAGGCGTGCCGGCGGACCAACTTGCCGTTTCTGGTCACCCGCACGCGCTTGGCCACGTCTTTACGGGTCTTCAGCTTGGGCATCAAACTCCTTCCTTGACCTGTACTGGCGCGGACGGCTGAGGGTGCGGACGGTGATTGGGCGCCAGGATCATGAAGAGGTTCCGCCCCTCCATGATGGGCGCGCGCTCGACAGTGGCGATCTCCTTCGCCGCGTCGGCCACTCGGTCCAGCAGGCGCCGGCCGATGTCCTGATGGACCATCTCCCGACCCCTGAACATAATCGTCACCTTGACTTTCTCACCTTGCTCGATGAACTGGCGAACACCCTTGAATTTGGTCTGGAAATCGTGGTCGGCCACCTTCGGTCGGAGCTTCATCTCCTTCAGCTTGGTGGTGTTCTGCTTCCGCCGCTGGTCCTTCTCCCGCTTGATGGTCTCGAACTTGTAGCGCCCGTAATCAAGCAGCTTGCAGACTGGCGGACTTGCCTGAGGAGCCACCTCGACCAAGTCGAGGCCCTTCTCCCCCGCTATGCGGAGCGCCGCCGCAGTGCTGAGGACGCCGAGCTGGTTGTTCTGGTCGTCGATCAGGCGCACTTCCTGGGAGCGGATCTGATCGTTGATACGAAGCTCTCTAAACGGGATGAGACGATCCCTTGGTCAAATTCAGTGTCGCTTTATTCTCCTAACAAAAAAACGGACGGCACAGGTGCCATCCGCCAGCGCCGAACCTCTTAAGAGCCATGCGGCCCGCGAGGTGAGGGGCGGATACCCCTGCTTCAAAGACGTCCTGCATGTTACCAGGTCGGTCCTCCGAACGCTTCAGAGCCGTTTCTGGCGGACTTCGCTCGCGACTCGCTCGACAAAAGCCTCCAGCTCCTCGCTGCTCTGCTCTCCGGCCCGATCGCGGATCTGGACGCTGCCCGATTCAGCCTCTCGTTCACCGACCACCGCCAGGTAGGGCAGGCGCCGGTTCCGGCCCTCGGCAATCTTCTTGCCCACCCTCTCCGGCCGGGCGTCGACCTCCACCCGCAGGCGCTCCCTTCGCAGCCGCTCAGCCACCTGCTGCGCGTACGGAACGTGGGCGTCGGTTATGGGCAGGACCCCTACCTGGACCGGCGCCAACCAGGTTGGGAAAGCGCCCGCGTAGTGCTCGATCAGATAGGCGGTGAAGCGCTCGAGAGCGCCCAGGGCCCCCCGATGGACCATGATGGGAGTCTGCCGCGAGCCATCAGGGGCGATGTACTCCAGGCCGAATCGAAGCGGCAGCTGGAAATCCACCTGGACCGTGTTGTTGGTGAACTCCCGCCGCTGCGCATCGAGGATCTGGAAGTCGAGCTTCGGCCCGTAGAACGCGGCCTCGCCGCGGCCCACCTCGTAGCGCTCGCCGCTGGCGTCCAAGGCTTCCGCCAGCGCCGACTCGGCGTGGCGCCACTGTTCGTCAGCGCCCACCCACTTCGCCGCCTGGTCGTCGCGGATTGAAAGCCTGTAGCGATGGATCTGGACGCCCAGCGTTCGCATGAAGTACTGGGCGAGCTCGATGGCGCCACGGAGCTCCTCCTGCAGCTGGTCGGGGGTGCAGAAGATGTGAGCGTCGTTCAGGGCGATCGAGCGGACCCGGATCATGCCCATCAGTTCGCCCGACTTCTCCCAGCGGTACATGTTGCCGATCTCGGCGATCCGCAGCGGCAGGTCGCGGTAGCTGCGGGGCTCAGCCTCATAGACGAGAATGTGATGAGGACAGTTCATCGGCCGCAGCTCCAGCTCCTCGCCCTCGGGGGTCCGCATGGGCGGAAACATGGTTTCCTGGAACTTCTGATAGTGGCCACTCTGGCGGAAGAGGTCGAGCTTCGCGACGACAGGAGTGACGACGTGCTGGTAGCTACGGGCCAGCTCCTCGTCCACTATCCAGCGTTCCAGTTCCCGCCGAACTGTCGCGCCGTGAGGCAGCCAGATAACCATGCCCTGACCGGTCCGTTCGTCGAGCCGGAACAGCTTCAGCTGGGGGCCGAGCCGTTTGTGATCCCGTTTCTCGGCCTCGGCCAGCGCCCTTAGGTAGTCGTCAAGCGACTCCCGGTCGGGCCAGGCGGTGCCGTAGATGCGAGTCAGCTGGGCGTTCTTCTCCTCACCTCGCCAATAAGCTCCCGAGACCTTGGTCAGCTTGAAATTGGCCAGGCGTCGCGTCGAATCGACGTGGGGTCCCCGGCAGAGGTCGAAGAACTCTCCCGTCGCATAGCAGCTGATCTCCTGCTCGGCCGCCGCCTCCCCCGCCAGGATCTCGAGCTTGAAATCCTGGCCGAGCGCCCGGAATCGCTCGATCGCCTGCTTGCGGCTGAGCACCACCTGCTCATAGGGCAGGTTGCGCCGGACCAGCTCCTCCATCTTCTTCTCGATCCGGCGGAGGTCCGCCTCGCCGACCGGCTCCGGAAGCAGGAAGTCGTAGTAGAAGCCGTTCTCGACCGGAGGACCTATTGCGTACTTGGTGCCCGGCCAGAGCTGGGTGACTGCAGCCGCGAGCAGATGCGCTGTCGAGTGCCGCAGCACGTAGAGCGGCTCCGAGCGGAGTTCGTCGGCGGCACTGGCCAATTGGTCTCCGAGGATAAGGAACGTGGCCCCCGCGATAGTTATGGGACCCTTCAAACGGCTCCCGGGTTTTCAGGCCGGGGGGATCTGGCGGTGTTGTTGCCCTGGTGCAGGCGGTCGCGGCGCGGCGAAGACGCGCCGCGCGTAGCCGGCGCTGAGCACTCCGGCCGCCGCCAGCAGCACGCCGAGTGAGCCGATCACCCGATCCGGGCCCAACACGTCCGAGAGCACTGCGCCCAGCAGCACAGGGATGGCGCTGACGCCGTTCACGACCATGAAGAGAAGTGCGAAGACCCGGCCCCGGACACTCTCGGCGGTCCCCTCCATGAGTGCGCTGAGCGCAGGGATCATGAGCGCTCCGAACTCCAATCCGAGCAGGAGGCTGGCAGCGGCGCCAAAGGCGCGGGTGAGCGGCTGCAGCTCGACGAAGTTGCGCAGGACGGCCGGCAAGACCGCCAGGGCCAGCAGGGTGACCCCGGTGGCGATCAGCGCCGCCATCAGGAGCCGAGCTCGGTTCCAGCGGCGGCCGAGCTGGCCCAGGGTGGCCGCGCTAAGCAAAGTCCCGATGGTGGCCGGCACCACTATCAGGTAGGTGTCCTGCTCGGCCACTCCCAGCACGCGGGTCACGTAGCCCGGCGCCAGCGTGAACATCATGAACATCACGAGGACCGCCAGAGCCAGCTCGGCGAAGGCGAGCAGCAGCACAGGCGAGCTGGTCAGCACCCCCATCCCCTCACGCAGCTCCAGGGCCAGCTGCTTGAAGGGGTGGCGCTCGCCTGTGTGCTGGGTCCGTTCGGGATTGGGGATGCGCGCCAATGCGATCAGGCCAGCCGCCGCCAGGAAGAGCCCGGTCGCTATCCAGTAGGGGGCATAGATCTCAACCCGGGAGACGATCGGAGCCAGCGGCGCGCCCAGCACCAGGGTGATGACCATGGTTCCCAGGACCATGGAGTTGGCGGTGATGAGCGCCTCCTTGGAGATGACTGTGGGGATCGCAGCGGCCTCGGCGGGGCTGAAGAGCTGGCCGACGGCGGAAAAGGCAAACGTCAGCACCAGCAGATGCACGTACTCGCCGCGGAGAGCCGGAACGAGGCTGGCCGCCGGGATGAGCGCAATCAGAACTGCCCTGACCAGATTGGTCCAGACCATCAAGCCCTTGCGGTTGTGGCGGTCGGCGAAGACCCCGGCCAGCGGCGCGATCGCCACCGCCGGCAGCGTGTAGGCGAGAAGCGTGATGGCCACCCCTGTGTTGGCACCGGACACCCTGTAAGCAAGGATGATGAGCGAGAACATCAGGAACTTGTCGGCCAGCTGGGCGGCTATCTGGGCGAACCAGATCAGGCGAAAGTTGCGCTGGCCGAGTACGTAGCGAAAGCCAGTGCGAGCGCTCGGCGGCAGCGGGGAATCCGTCAACTTGGCTGAAGCTTAGTGCTCCGGGCTGGAGCACTTGGGTGCCCCGAAGGCTGTGTGCAGAGCCTCCCACTCTGCCAGCCGGAGCGTTTCGGGCCGCCGGGCGGGATCGATTTGCAGAGATCGCAGCCGCTCGGCCACAGCCGCCGCGGGCAGTCCACTCAGCCTGGCCAGGCTGCCCTGCAGCTGCTTTCGGCGAAACTGAAACAGCGAAGCGGAGAATTTGAAGAACTGCGCCGGATCCGGCACCCGGAGGGCCGGCCGAGGCAGCACCTCCAACACCACCAAGGCTGAGTGAACCTTGGGCGCCGGCCGAAAGGCCGCCGGCGGCAGCGTGAAGGCGAGCCGGGGCTGGCTGAAGGCATGCACCACCACTGTGGCGAGACTCCAGCCGTCCTCACCGCACCAGCGCTGAGCCACCTCGCGCTGCACCACGAGGCTCAGGCGCTTCGGCCGCGGCTCAGGCTCCAGCAGGCGGCGGAGGAGCGCACCGCTCAGGTAGTAGGGGATGTTGCCCACCACCACTTCCCCTCCCAAAGGAAAGAGCCTGCCAAGATCAAGCTCGAGGATGTCAGCGGCGAGGACCTCGGCCCCCGGGGCGGCCGCCCTGAGGCGGAATATAAGGCGTTGATCGACCTCCACGGCCACCACCCGGCGCGCGAGCCGCACCAGATAGGCGGTCAGCGTGCCAGGGCCGGCTCCGATCTCCAGGACCTCATCCTCGTGCTGAATGCCAGCCGCTTCGATCACCCTCCGCAGCAGGTCGGGATCGACCAGCCAGTTCTGGCCCAGGCTCTTCCTTGCCCGCGGCTCGAACGTGTTGCTCAGCGGGCGACCGCCGGTCTTGCCGCCTTCAGCTTGGGAAAGAGCGCCTGCGCGTTGGCCCGTTCCAGCCGGGCGAGCTCGGCCAGCTCCAGACCGCGCAGCCCTGCCAACACCAGTGCGGTGTCCAGCAGCCAGGCGGGCTGCATGGAGCCGCTGCGGCCGCGGGGCGTTCCCCAGGGCGCGTCAGTCTCTAGCAGGATGCGATCGCCGGGGACGCTCGCCGCCACCTGACGAAGATCCGCCTGGCTGGCGCGGGTCAGGACCCCCGCGAAAGAGATGTAGAGACCCAGCTCCAGGAAGAGCTCGGCCCAGCCTCGATCGAGCGTCCAGTAGTGCATGACGCCGGTGATGCCGGCATGCTCCCGCAGCACTTCATAAACCGCCTGCTCGCAGCCACGGGTGTGAACCGAGACGGGCAGACCCAGCTCCAGCGCCAGCCGGCACGCGGCGCGAAACCACTTGACCTGCTCACCGTGAGGCCCCCGGTGCTCATCCACGTGGTCCAGGCCCACTTCGCCGATCGCGACAGTGCGCGGGTGGACGGCCAGCTCGCGCAGAAGGCCCAGGTCCGGCCCCTGCTGGTTCAACGGATGATGCCCGACAGCGGCCCAAACGCCCTCGCCCGCGGAGGCCATGGCCAGCGCCTGGCGGCTGGTCTCGCCGTCGACCCCCATGGCTATGAAGTCGCTGACACCCGCCAGGCGGGCTTCGCGCAGCGCCTGACCAGGCTCGTTCAGGCTCTCGAGGTGGAGGTGGGTATCGACCAAGCCCGGTTCAATCACCGCCGGCCAGCCTGGCCAGCTCAGCCGCCACGATGGTGGGTTCGAGTTTCTTGAACAGCGGCTCGGGCACAGGCAGGCGCCGGCCTGACTCAATCCGGCTGGGCTGCCAGCGATCCTGTTCCTCATATCCGGCCCCGCCGCCCAGCACCAGGTGGCTCCGGCCGCACTGCTCCAGCTGCTCTGAGAGCTGGGGCTGAGGCGCCAGCACGTCTCCGTACCCGAGCAGTTCGTGGAGGTGCTGGCAGGTGAAGGGCAGGAAGGGGGTGAGGAGCGTCTTCAGGCTGTCGACGCAGTGGACCGCCACAAAGAGAGTGGTCGCTGCTCGGCGCCGATCCGTTTTGATCGCATGCCAGGGCTGTTCCTCACCCAGATATTGGTTGACCAGGGCAGCCAGCCGCAGTGCCTCAGCCAAGGCCGCCTTGAAGTGGGCGGCCTCCAGGAGCTCAGCCACCGAATCAAAGCCTGCCTCAACCTGGTCCAGCACCCTCTGATCGCGCTCGCTCAGTTCACCGGGTTCAGGTACGCCGCCAAAGTTCCGCTGCGCGTTGACAAGCGTCCTGTGCACCAGATTGCCCCAGGTGCCCACCAGCTCGTCGTTGTTGCGACGCAGGAACTCCGCCCACGTGAAATCGCTGTCCGAGGTCTCCGGACCGGCGCTGATCAGGTAGTAGCGAAGCGGGTCGGGATCGTAGCGGGAGAGGAAGTCGCTCACCTCTATGACGTGGCCGCGAGAGGTGGAGAACTGCTTGCCCTCGAGTGTCAGGAACTCGGTCGCGACGACGTCGTAGGGCAGGTTCAGCTCGCCGACGCCCAGGAGGATGGCCGGCCACATGACGGTGTGAAAGGTGATGTTGTCCTTGCCCATGAAGTAGTAGCCGCGCGAGTTGGGGTTGCGCCACCACTCCTGCCAAGCCTCGGGCGTGCCGCGGTTGTGGGCCCACTCGATGGAGGCCGAGAGATAGCCCATCACCGCGTCGAACCAGACATAGATGCGCTTGTCAGGGCGTTCCTGCCAGCCCGGCAGCGGGATGGGTACCCCCCAGTCGAGATCCCGGGTGATCGGTCTTGGCTTCAGATCCTCCAACAGCCGCAGAGTGAAGTTGCGAACGTTCGGCCGCCAGTGCTTCTGGCGTCGGACCCAGCGCTCCAGTTCCGCCGCGAAGGCGGGCAGCTCAAAGTAAAAGTGTTCGGCCTGCTTGAACTCCGGCACCTCGCCATTCAGCCGGCTGCGGGGGTTGATCAGGTCGGTGGCATCGAGCTGGTTGCCGCAGTTGTCGCACTGATCGCCGCGTGCTTCGGGGAAGCCGCAGATCGGACAGGTGCCTTCGACGTAGCGGTCGGGCAGCGTGCGCCCGGTACTGGGCGAGAACGCGCCGAGCACGGTTTGCGGCTCGATGAAGCCGGCTTCGTAGAGCCGGCGGAATAGGTCCTGCACCACACGCTCGTGGTTGCAGGTGGTGGTCCGGGTGAAGATGTCGTACGCGAGTCCGAGCGCCTGCAGCTCCTTGACGATGATCTCGTTGTTGCGATCGGCGAACTCCTGGGCCGAGACACCCTCGCTGTCGGCGCCGTAGGTGATGGGAGCGCCATGCTCGTCGGTGCCGCTGACCATGAGCACTCGGTTGCCGCGGAGCCGGTGATAGCGGGCAAACACGTCCGAGGGGACTCCGAATCCGGCGACGTGCCCCAGATGGCGCGGCCCGTTCGCGTAGGGCCAGGCGACGGCTACCAGAATGTGGTCGGGCACGTCTGGACTGTAGCAATCGGCCAGGGCTAACCTGGTTTGCCGCTCCCTCTCAGGATTCGCTGCCGCTGATGACGAGAGTGAACTCACCTCGGGCCCGGCCGCCGAGCTCCTCCAGCACCTGGGTCGCGGTCCCGCGCCGCAGCTCCTCGTGCAGCTTGGTCAGCTCCCGGGCGAGCAGCAGGGGTCGCTCGGGCAGCGTCTCGGCCAGGACGGCAAGTGATTTGAGCACACGGTGGGGCGATTCGAAGGCGACTGTCGGCTGGCGTGTCTCGGCCAGGCCGGCGAAGAAGCGCCGCAGCTCACCCGGCTTGCGCGGCAGGTAGCCGACAAAGCTGAAGCCGGCCCCAGGAAAGCCCGCCGCCGAGAGCGCGGTGGTGACCGCGCTGGGACCGGGCAGCGGCACGACCGTATGCCCCTCGCGCCAGCTGGCCGCCACCAGCTGCTGGCCGGGGTCGCTGACCGCCGGCGTGCCGGCATCACTGACCAGCGC
The DNA here is from genome assembly GCF_050999135.1 of Candidatus Dormiibacter sp. Lineage (NCBI taxonomy): Bacteria > Bacillati > Candidatus Dormiibacterota > Candidatus Dormibacteria > Candidatus Dormibacterales > Candidatus Dormibacteraceae > Candidatus Dormiibacter > Candidatus Dormiibacter sp. Next base: position 39,652 of record NZ_JBPCPN010000027.1, read on the forward strand.
CACATCGCCGGCTGCCAGCGCGGCGAGAACGCGCGGCAAGCCCCTCCGCTCGACCGGCGCGCGGTAGCTGAGCAGCGGCTTGCGCAGCCCATGACGCGAGAGCAGCCTGCCGGTCAGCCGCGTGTCCTCAGCGGCCACCGCGCTCACCTCGGCCAGGATCCGCAGCGCGCGCTGAGACAGGTCCTCGAGGTTCCCGATCGGAGTCGCCAGGACATACAGCGTGCTCATGGGGTGGTGGCCGCGCGGGCGAGCCAGGCCTCCACTCTCTCCCCCACCTCGGAGGCGGGGCCGATGAACCGCTCTGCGGGCGGCAGCGCGGCCAAGAATGCCCGGCCGTATTCGCGCGTGACCATCCGGCTGTCCAGGATCACGGCTGCGCCGCGGTCGGCGCGGCGCCTGATCAAGCGGCCGAAGCCCTGCTTCAAGCGCAGGGCCGCCAGCGGAAGCGCCGCCTGCAAGAAGGGGTCTCGCAAACGCTCAGCTCGGGCTGCGTAGAGGGGATCGGTTGGCACCGGGAAGGGCAGGCGCACCACCACCACACAGCTGAGCCGGTCGCCAGGGACGTCGATGCCCTCCCAGAAGCTGGCGGTCCCCAGCAGCAGCGCTCTCTCGCTGCCTTCGAACGCCTGGAGGACGTGGCGCCGGCTGCCGTCCAAGCCCTGGCCCAAGATCAGCACTTGATCCAGATCCCGCCGCTGTTTCAAGGCCGCGTAGACGTCCCGCAGCTGGGTATGGGAAGTGAAGAGGGCCAGCGTGCGGCCGCCCAAGCGCCGGGCCAGCTCGGCCACCAGTTCGACCACCGCCAGCTCAAAGCTGGACTCCTGCGGCTCCGGCAGGTCCGCCGCCAGACAGACCAGCGACTGCTCGAGATAGTCGAACGGCGAAGCCAGCAGCAGTGTCTCGGCGGCCGGGCTGACGCCGCAGCGGGCCAGGAAGTAGTCGAAGCTGCCGGCCACTGCCAAGCTGGCCGAGGTGAGCACCACGCTCGTCAGTGGCGCGAAGAGGCTGTCCGCCAGCAGCTCGGCCACCTCCAGCGGGGCGGAGTGCAGGGTTGGCCCGCCTTCGCGGAGGGTCAGCCACTTCACGCTTCCCGGCGAACCGCCGGCGAACGCCGCCTGGAGGAGGGTTGCCGCCGCCCAGAGCTCGCCGCGGATGGTCTCCAGCTCGCGGATCCCCGCGTCCGGCTGCTCGCCGCTCAGATCCTCTCGGCTCAACGCAAGGCTGCGACGGATTTCGCCGTCGAGCGCGAACAGCGCTGTGGCGGCATCCTCGGCCAGTCTTGACAGCTGCTCGAAACCCGGTTCTGCCCTGACGTTGTCGGTGAGCCGCACCTTCGTCTCTCGCTGGCCTTCCTGCTCCGCGCGGTGGTGGCTCCATTCGAGCAGGGCCGCCCAGAGCTGTTCGAGCCTGAGCCGGCCCTGCAGCGCAGCCGATCTCGCGGCCTCGAAGTCGGCGCCCCCGCCTCCTAGCCGGGGCGCAGCGGCGAGCTCGACCAGCAGCCCGGAATCAGTGTCTGCGCCGCCAACCAGGCGGGAAAGAAGGGCGGCAGTCGCAGCAGCGGCGAAAGTCTCAGTGCCCTCCTCAGTAGCCGCGTCCTCCAGGTGGTGTGCCTCGTCCACCACCAGGTGGGCATAGCCCGGTAACACCTGACCCTGCAGCGCCACGTCGGCGAGCAGCAGGGCGTGATTGACTATGACCAGATCGGCCGCCTCGGCCTGGGCGCGAGCCCCGTGAACGAAGCAGTCGGAAGGGTTGACCGAGAGACCGTCCGTCGCCGGCGTGCAGCGCCAGCCCAGGCAGTCGAGGCGGTCAGAGGCAATCCGGGCCCAGAGCAGGTGCTCCGCGTCTTGCAGTTTCAGCTCCGCCCGATCGCCGCTGGCGGTGGTGGCGAGCCAGACGGTCAGCTTGAGCCGGAAGGCGAGTTCAGCCTGGTCGGGGCAGGTCTCGGTCAGATAGCGGCGCCACCGGCGCAGTGAGATGTAGCTGGAACGCCCTTTCAGCTGGTGGACGCTGAAGCTCCAGGGCAGCCAGCTCTGCAGGGCTGGGATGTCGCGCCGTATGAGCTGCTCCTGCAGGCTGTGGGTGTGGGTGGCGATCACCACCCGTTCGCGCCACAAAACTGAGCGGGCGGCGGCCGGGATCAGATAGGCCAGGCTTTTTCCGGTCCCCGTTCCCGCCTCCACCACCAGGGTGGAGCCCCGCCGCATAGTCTGCGCCACCGCCAGCAGCATCTGGACCTGCGCCTCTCGCGGCTCATAGCCCTCCAGGTGCGCGGCCAGCGGGCCATCAGGCGCCAGCAGGGCGGCCAGCGCTGTGGGGTCGTCAGGCGGCTTGGGCTGCTGCGCGGCAGCCGCCGGGCGAGCGGGCAGACCCTTTGCGGTCGACCTGGCGCCCGGTGGTTCGGCCAGTGGTGAGGTCGCGAGCGCCTCAGCGAAGAACCTGGCGAGCGGCCAGCCGTAGGGCTGACAGAGATCAAGCAATGCCGACTTCACTGCCGGCGGCAGGGTTCGGGCCTGCTCTCGGAGCCTGAGCAGCAGCTGGCGGGTCGCATCAGCGTCGTCAAGAGCACGGTGCGGCCGGGGTTGGTCAAGACCGAGCTCCGCGGCGAGCCGGGGAAGACTGTGGCTGGCCGCCGCAGGCAGCAGGATGCGGCCGACATCCAGCGTGTCGAGAACCTCCTGCTCATCGGGCCAGGCTCCGTTCTGGCGGAGAAAGCTCAGGTCGAAACCACCTCCGTGGGCGACGGGGATGCGGCCGGCGAGAAAGCTGCGCAGCCTCTCCAGGGCAAGCCCCGGCTCGGTGCCCAGGGCCAACGCAGCGGGGTCGATGCCGGTCAAGGCCAGGACCTCCGATGGGACCTGACGGCCCGGCCTGACCAGCTCCTCGTACCGCTCCTGCACGCCGTCTCCGTCGAAGCTGACGGCGCCTATCTCGATCACCTGGTCGAGTGCCGGATCCAGCCCCGTCGTCTCCAAGTCGAAGGCGGCGTACTGCACAGGCCGGCCGATGCTAAGCGCTGATCCCAGGCGCGGCCTGGATGACGCCTGCCAGCTCGGCTCGGAGCCGATCCAGATCTGAGTAATCGCCGCGCAGCTCCGCCGGCAGCAGCTCCGCGATGGCCAGCATGATCGCATCCGCTGCCTCCTGGTACTGGACCGGCCTGCCGTCGGGCCGCCGCGAATGGACGTGGAAGGGAGGTCCGAAGCGGACTTCGACCCGAACCCGGCGCGGCCAATGAGCCCCTGTCGGGAAGCATTCGCGGGTCCCGATCAGCCCCACCGGCTGGACGGCCACCCCTGTCGAGCGGGCAAAGAAGCCAGCTCCCGGCTCGGCCCGAATCATGCCCCCTTCCCGAACGCGCGTCCCCTCCGGATAGACCACCAACGCCTCCCCCGCCCGCAGCAGGTCGAGCACCTGCCGCACGGCGCGACGGTCGGCCCTGTGCCGCGCGACAGGGATGGCCCCATAGCTGCGGAACACCCAGGCGGTGAAGCGAGAACTCTGGAAGTACTCGACCTTCGCCAGGCTCCAGGCTCGTGGCCGCGGCAGATAAGCGGGCACCAGCGGCGGATCAATCGTCGAGCGGTGGTTGGCGCAGACCAGAAGACCGCCCTCCGCCGGAACCAGGTTCTGGCCGGAGACAACAAATCGCCGGCCCAGGTAGACGCTGACAGCAAGCCTCATCATCGCCCGCAGCAGCCGGTACATGTTCAGCTGCTGCGAACTGTGTTGAGGATGGAGTTCACCACTTGATCGAGATCCAGCCGGTCAGTGTTCAGGGTCTTCGCGTCTTGGGCCACCTTGAGCGGTGAGGCACTTCGCTCCCGATCGCGACGATCGCGCTCCTCGATCTCCCTCCGCAGCGCCGCCGCGTCTGGCGTCAGCCCCCGGCCGTGCTGCTGGAGCTGCCGGCGCCGCACCCGCTCTTCGACACTGGCATTGAGGAAGAACTTGTGCCGGGCCTGGGGGAGCACTACTGTGCCGATGTCACGGCCGGCCATCACCGCCCCAAAGCGGGCCAGCCGACGCAGCTGGGGAAGCAGCGCAGCCCTCACCTGGGGCAGCTCGGCCACGCGTGACGCCGCCTCGCTGACGTCTGGCGCGTAAAGCGCCTGCCCGACCTCCAGGCCATCGATCGCCAGCCTGTCTGGCAGCAGCTCCAGGCGCAACCTCACCGCCACTCCGGCCAGACAGTCGGCGCTGGCCGCCGACGTGTCAGTCTCCCTCTGCAGCGCCGCCAGGGCAACTGCGCGATAGAGGATGCCGCTGTCGATGAAAGGCAGGCCAAGCTCCGCCGCCACCCGGCGGCCGACCGCTGACTTGCCAGAACCGGCCGGACCATCGATGGCCACCTGCTGCGGTTGGAGCAGGCTAGCCAACCGTTAGGCCGGCTGCTTCGCGCAGCGCCTTCAGCTCCGGGGGACGCAGCCGGCGCCAACCGCCCGGATGGAGCCGGCCGAGCCTGATGGGGCCGAACGCCTCCCGGGTCAGGCCCTCGACCGGGTGCCCCACAGCCGCAAACATGCGCCTGATCTGGCGGTTGCGGCCCTCTCTCAGAGTGACTCGCAGCTGGCTGTACTGACCGCGGCTGGTCAAGAGCTGGACCTCCGCCGGTTGGGTCACACCGTCGGAAAGCTCGACGCCCTGCCGAAGCCGGCGCAGATCCGCTTCTCCCGGCACCCCCCGAACCGTGGCCAGGTATTCCTTGGCCACCTTGTGCTTGGGGTGCTGGACGCGATTGGCAAGCTCGCCGTCGTCGGTGACCAACAGCAGGCCTGTCGTCTCGGCGTCGAGCCGGCCCACCGGGAATAGACGGCTGGTCTGATGCTCCGGCGGCAGCAGATCCAAGACGGTCGTGCGACCCTGCGGATCGCGAGTCGTGACCACCACCCCGGCCGGCTTGTGGAAGGCCAGCCAGCGCCGCTCGGTGATCCGCTCAACGGGTCTGCCCTCGACTTCAACCCTGTCCAGCTCGGGATCTATCAGACGCCCGTCAGCCGGCGCCATGCGGCCGTTCACCTTGACGAAGCCGCCGGCTATGAGTCGATCGGCCTCGCGCCGGGAGGCGATGCCCGAGCGGGCCAGGAAGCGGTTCAGGCGTTCCGTGATGCCGTTCGCTCCCGACCTGACAAGAGCAGCGCCCGCTGCTCAGCGACCTCGACCGGGCTGACTGGAGAAGTGTCAAGCTCGGCGCCCACCGAAGCTGGAACCGGCAGTTCCTGGAGCGATTCCAGGCCCAGCAGCTGGAGAAAGCGCATGGTGGTGCCGTACAGCTTGGGCAGGCCCGGCGCCTGCGCCCTGCCGACTTCGCTGATCAGCGCCCTCAGCTCCAGGTTGGCCAGGACGCCTTCACAGCTGACGCCCCTGACCTCCTCGATTCGCGCCCTGGTCACCGGCTGCTGGTAAGCGACTATCGCAAGCGTCTCGTAGGCGGCGGGCGAGAGCCTGCCCGCCACCTCGGGCCGAAGCGCGCGGCGCACTTCTGCGGCCACCTCCGGGCGCGTGACCAGTTGGACCTGGTCTTGCTGGCGCTGCAGCATGAGACCTCGCGTCTCCAGGGATTCTCGCAGCTGGCCGAGGGCCTCCTCCAGGTCCGGCCGCGCGGCTTCGGTCGCCCGCTGCAGCTCGCGCAGCTCGAGCGGCCGAGTGGAGGAGAAGAGGATCGCCTCAACCGCTGCCGAGAGTCGCTGCCGTTCGCTCACGCCGGCTCCACCCAGATCCGCTCAAACTTCTCCCGCTGCCGCACGCGGATCTCGCCCCGGCGCAGCAGCTCCAGGATGGCGACGAAGGTGACAACAGCCTCCAGGCGATCCAGTGATTCCAGGATCAGCTCAGTCAAATCAAAGCCGCCCTGCGCCAGCCGGGAGCGCAGAGCCTTCAGTTTGTCCTCCAGCGTCCAGGTGTGCCCAGTGAAGACCAGTGATCGGGGCGGCACGCGCGCCAGCGCACTCTGGAAGGCCACGACCAGTGCGTCCACCCGCAAGGGCACCTCCTGGCCCTCGGTCTCGATCTCCCTGACGGGCGGTGGGAAGCTGGTTTCGTCGCGCTCGGCCCGGCGGCTGAGCTCGTGCGCCATCTCTTTGTAGGCCCTGTACTCCAGCAGCCTGAGGCGGACCTCCTCCTCCCAGTCCAGCAGTTCGGTCTCCTCAGGTTCGGGTTCCTCGCCGGGCAGCAGTCGGATCGACTTCAGGAGCAGCAGCCGAGAGGCGAGCCAGAGGAACTCAGCCATCTCGTCGACGTCTTTCGTCTCCAGCTCCGCCACCTGCGCCAGATAGGCATCGGTCAAATCGGCCAGCTGGAGTTGAAAGATGTCGATCTCGCTCCGCTCGACGAGGGCCAGCAGGAGCTCCAGCGGTCCCTCGAAAAGGGGGGACTTGACGCGGAGCTGCGGGGCCACCTCGACCGCGCGGGCCTCGTCGTGCATCGGCTGGCAATGTTAACCGGCAAACGGGCGAGCGGCAGCGCGTGCGCGCCGCCAACCGGCAAGCCAGGTACAGCGGAGCAGGGTCACTGGCACACCAGATCGAGCCAAGTAGGCCGCCAGCAGCCCGCCCACTCCTGCGGCACCGAGGATCGCATGTCTCAGGCCGGTTGGGCCTCCTGGATCAGCTCCCGGGCTCGCGCCAGCGCCTTCTCGGTCACGCCGCCCGACATCATGCGCGCCAACTCTGCCGCTCGCTCCGCATCACTCTTGAGCTCGCGCACCTGCACAACGTTGCGGCCTGAGCCGCGCAGCGTCTTCTCCACCACCAGATGGTGATCGGCGTAGCAGGCGATCTGGGCCAGGTGCGTCACCACCAGCACCTGATGCCCCCGGCCGAGGCGCTGGAGGCGCAGACCTACCTGACGCGCCGCCTCTCCGCCAATGCCGGCGTCCACCTCGTCGAAGACCAGCGTCGGCAGCCGGTCCGCCTCGGCGGCCGCAGTCCGGAGGGCCAGCATCACGCGCGACAGCTCACCGCCCGAGGCGACCCGAGCCAGCGGCGCCAGCGGTTCGCCCGGATTGGCGGCAAACAGCATCTCAGCCTGCTCCGCGCCGTCCACGGCCACGTCGGGCCTTCGCGCCAAGCGGATCTCGAAGCGAGCGCCCTCCAGGCGCAATCCCTCCAGCTCTGCCGCCACCGCCTGGGCCAGCCGATCTGCGGCCTCGGCTCGGGCGTCGGTCAGCACCGAGGCAGCAGCTTCGAGCTCCCCACGACTGGCGTCGACCGCGGCGCGCGCCTGGCTCAGCGCCGATCCCAAATCACCTGTCGCCGCCAGCTGGGTCTCGAGCCGAGCACGCTCGTCAATCGCCACCTCAAGGCTGCCGCCGTAGCGACGCTTCAGCTGTTCCAGCTCCGCCAGCCGGTCCTCGATCTCGGCCAGGCGCCGAGGATCGCTGTTGAGCGAGTCCAGGTAGTGGCGGAGCTCGCTGCCGACCTCAACCACCTCCTCCGCCAGGAGCGCCAGCCGCTCGGGCAGGGCGGCCAGGCGTGAGTCCAGCGCGGCCGCCGAGCGCAGAGCGGCAACGGCCGCGGCCAGGGTACCGTCGCCGCGTAGATTCTGGCCTGCGTCAGCCACGAGTTGAGCCAGCCTGACGGCGTGCCGGGCGGCAGCCCGCTCGGCACTCAGCTCCTCATCCTCGCCCATGCGGGGGTCGACGCTGCGGAGCTGGTCGAGCTGCCAGCGCAGGTAATCCTCGTCCCGCCGGCTCCGAGTGGCGGTCGTCTCCAGCTCCTGCAGGGCGCTAAGCGCCTGCAGCCACGCAGCGAAGGCTGCAGCCACGGCGATTCGCGGCACCTGGCTGCCGGCGAACTCGTCCAGCAGCTGCGTTTGCGTTTGCGGCTCCAGAAGGAGCCGCTGATCATGCTGGCCATGCACGCCAACGAGCCGGCTGCCGAGCTCGCGCAGCTGGGCAGGGTTCGAGGGCCGGCCGTCGAGCCGCGCCGCGGCCCGCCTGCCCACCTCTCGACTGAGCGTCAGCCGCCCCTCCGGACGAACGAAGTGCGCTGTCACAGCCGCTCGCTCGGCGCCTTGACGGACCTGGTCCTGGCCGGCTCTGGCGCCCAGCGCCAACCCCAGTGCGTCAACCAGCAGCGACTTTCCGCTGCCCGTCTCGCCGGTGAGCAGGTTCAAGCCCTGACCGAACTGAACAGTGGCCCGTTCGATGAGCGCCAGCTCCTGCACCTCCAGCTGAGCCAGCACAGCCGGCTTCAGGGGGTCGGCACGAGCGGCAGGCCCCAGCCGAGCTTCTGCTGCAGCAGTCCGTAGAACCGATCGGCCTGGCTCAAGCGCACCATCTGAAGACGGCGGGGATGGGCCGCCACCTCGATCCTGTCGCCTTCGGCCAGCCGACGAGCCTTCTGGCCGTCAACTGCCAGCAGGCCGGCGGCGCGGCTCAGCTGCAGGCTCAACTGGTGGCGGCCCGGGAAGACTATGGGCCGCACCGTGAGGGCGAAGGGGTTGATGGGCACCAGAAGAAGGTTCTCGACGCTCGGCTCCAGGATCGGACCCCCGGCCGCCAGAGCGTAGGCGGTTGAGCCGGTGGCGGTGGCCACGAGGAGGCCGTCCGCGTCGATCACGCCCACCTGTTCGGAATCCACCCCGATATGGAGCCGGAGAAGGCCGCCGTCGGCGCCGCGCTGAATGACCACTTCGTTGACGCCCACCTGGCGGCGCGTGGCCCCGGTCTGCGTGGTCACCGACACCTGCAAAACCGTGCGCTCCTCGAGTCGGAAGCGTCCAGCCAGGAAGGCCTGCAGACCGCGCTTCAGCCCGGCCAGCTCCAGCTCGGTGAGAAAGCCGAGCCGGCCCAGGTTGACGCCGAGCAGCGGCACCCCCGCCGGTGCCGCCAGCCGAGCTCCGGAAAGGAGAGTGCCATCCCCGCCCAGTGTCAGCAGGAGGCGGGTGCGCGGCCTCAACACGCGGCGGCTGCCGCCGCGCGGCGCCTCCCAGCACTCAAAGCCTTCTCCGACCAGCAGCCGGCGCGCCTCCTCGATGGCCGGCAGCTTCCGGTCAACACCTGGGTGGAAGAGGATGCCGACTGCTTCTTTCACAGGCCCATCCTAATCTTTCTGGACACTCGCCGGACGCGATTCGGCAGGGGTCGCCCGCCGCCCGGGCGCACGCAGATGGAGGAGTCTTTCTACATTTCCCTCAGCGCCAGGGAGGCTGGACACGACTTCGCCCAGGACGGCTATGCCCTGTTCCTGGCACCAGGCGCGGAAGCGAACGAGAGCGGCGGCGATGGCAGCTTCGTCGCGGACAACGCCGCCCTTTCCCACCTCGCGCCGACCTACCTGAAACTGGGGTTTGAAGAGCACCACCAGCTCTGCGCCCGGGGCAGAGCGACAGAGTGCTGGGAGGACCAGCTCCAGCCCGATGAAGGAGACGTCCACGACGACCAGCTGCGGCTGCTCGGGGAGTTGCTCCAACGTTCGGGCGTTGACGCGCTCCAGCAGCACCACGCGGGGGTCCTGCCGCAGCCGCCAATGCAGCAGTCCCCTGCCCACGTCGATGGCGTAAACGCGGGCGGCTCCGCGCTGGAGCAGAACGTCGGTGAAACCACCTGTCGAAGCGCCGACATCTGCACAGATGCGGCCGGCGACCGCCACTCCGAAGGCTGTCAACGCTCCGGCCAGCTTGGCGCCTGCTCGGCTCACGAACGCCGGGGGCGCCACCACGTGGAGCGGTTCGGCTGCCACCAGCCGATCGGACCTGCGCACTGTCTCCTCCCCGACCTTGACCTTGCCCGCCAGGATGAGAGCCTGGGCCTGGCTGCGCGACTCGGCCATTCCCGCTTTGACGAGAGCCAGATCCAGCCGCTGTCGCGACGGAGCCACCACTAAAACGGCAGCAGGCCGATCCCGATGCCCAGCGCCGCGCCCACGAGTACCTGAACCGGCGTGTGGCCCACCAACTCCCGCAGCCGGTCCTCGCGGATGCCCCGCTGAGCCATCAGGTCATCCATCAAACGGTTCAGCACGGAAGCCTGCAGGCCGGCCGCCCGCCGCACACCCTGCGCGTCGTACATGACGACTATCGACAGCACCAACGCGACAGCGAACACCGACGAGTTGACGCCGTTGACGCGGCCCAGGGCGGCAGTCAGAGCCATGACCAGCGCCGAATGGGAGCTCGGCATTCCGCCCATCTCGGCCAGAATGCGCAGGTCCAGCCGCCGGCGCCTGGCGCTGTAGAGGCCCAGCTTGAGGCCTTGGGCGATGAGCCACGCCACGGCTGCCGGCAACAGGTACCGCTGCACGACTCTAGGCGCCTGACCGACCCTGACCGAGCGCGGTCCGAGCCTGCTCCAGCCTGTCTTCCGCGTCCCTGAGCAGGCGCTCCGCCAGCTCGTAATCGGCCACAATTTGCTGCACGGGCGCTCGGGGGTCGTTCAGGCGCTGCAGTGCCGCCTCCAGCCGATCGAGCAACCCATCCACCGGCTCAGGCCCGGGGGCGGCCTCAGCTGGGGACCTCACGCGCGGCCCCCGCCACGATCCGGCCCAGCACTCCGTTGACGAAACGGCCCGACTCCTCGCCCGCGAATGTCTTCGCCAGGTCGATCGATTCGTTGAGCGCTGCGCGCAGCGGCACCTCCCCGCCAAAGCGGATCTCGTAGACGGCGATCCGAAGGACCGTGCGATCCACCCTGCCCATCTGCTCAGGACTCCAGTTGGTGGAGGCTGCCCGGATCAGCCCGTCGATCTCCTCACCATGTTCGAGCACCCCCGCCACGATCCGCCCAGCGAATTCCCGCTCGGTTGGCTCGGCCGCCTCCTCTCCGGCCAAGTACTCGACAGCGGCCAGGGGGCCTTCCGGGCTGCCCTCGAGTTGAAAGAGAGCCTTCAGCGCCAGCTCTCGAGCACGGTGGCGAGAACCAGCCATGACCAGCAATCAGAGGGGTCGCGGGGAACCTGGCGGCCCCTTCACGAACCGGATCTGGCGCCTGCTTACGGCTGTGGCGGATGACATCAGAAGGCGACGCTGGACACGAAGACGCTGACCTCGGCGACCTCCAGGCCCAGCATGCGTTCCACGGCTTCGACCACATTGGCCTGCACACGCGCAGCGACTTCCTGCAGCGCCGCGGTTGAAACCACTGTCAGAAAGACGTCGAGATGGATCTTGCGCTCGCCGTCCAGCGCGACGCGCACGCCACTGTGAACAGTCTGCCGCTTCAGCCAGTCCATCAGCTGCCGGGCGCTGGGCTGATCCACGTCCTGCACGCCCTCCACCTCTCGGGCAGCCAGGGCGGCAATGCTGGCGATGACCTCGTTGGCCACCCGCACGCTGCCGGAAGTCGCCTGCGCCATCGCCCCGATGCTACCTGAGGGGACCGCCCACGGCTGCCCGCCCCAGGCCGGCATTTTTCACCTGGCCGGCAGCCGCCGGGAAGCCGGGTAAGGGAAGATGTCAATGATCTCGGCGCTGCGGACCAAAGCCTGAGTGGACTGCCAGAAGGTGACGTCGTAAAGATCGCGGTGGAGCACCTCCAGGGCCTTTCGCTGATCGGGCGTGAAGCCCAGGAAGCGTCCGAATTCCTCCGGGAAGAGGTCTCTCGGACCGATCCCGAACCATGCCTCGTCGGCGAGGTCATCCTGGTCGTCGACGGCGGCGGGCAGGGTCCGGAAAGTGAACTCTGAAAGCAGACCGAGCTCGTCATAGTCGTAGCAGACCACGCGTGCGTGACGGGTCAGCCCGAAGTTCTTGGGCAGCAGCTCGCCGGGAAAGATGCCGCTGGCCGCGAGTTCCTTGACTGCCTGACCGAAATCGCTGACCGCGGCGGCCGCCGCCGCCGGGTCGGCCTGGCGCAGGTACCAGTCGAGGGGGGTCACCCGCCGCTCGAGGTAGGCGTGGTGGACGACCACGCGATCCGCTGCCAACTCGACGGTGCGCTCGGCGTCGCGCCGGAACTCCTCCAGCAGCTCGGGGGCGAACCTGGCGCTGTCGAACTGCAGATGCTCGAACTCCTGGGCCTCGACCAGGCGGCCGGCGCGGTCGTGGTGGAAGACCAGCCTGTACTTGTCGCGAATTTGCTGCGGCGTCACCGGCTTGACCACCGGAAAGCGATCGCGGATCACCTTGAAGACCACGTCATAGCCCTCCATCGCGAAGACCAGCATCACGGTGCCGGGTGTCCCCGGAGCCGGCTCGAACCGGCGATCAGAGGTAGCCAGATGGCGCAGCAGGTCCCTGTACAGCTCGGTCTTGCCGTGCTTGTGATGACCCAGGGCGATGTAGAGCTCAGCGACTGGCTTCTTCGGCATCAGCTCCTTCAGGAGCGTGACCAGCTGATGCGGCGGCCCCAGGTCGATGAAGAAGTGTGAGCGGGTGAAGCTGAAGACGATGCTGATGTCGTCCTCGCCGGTCAGGACGGCGTCCAAGGTGACGCCGGCCGCTGAGTTGAGAAAGGCGAGGCCGAACGGCAGGCGGCGATCGCCGAGGATGAGCCGACCGATCAGATAGGCGCCCTTGCGGCGGAAGAAGGGCGCCCTGATCACCTCCGCCCGTCGCACCGGATCCTCAAAGCCGGCCGACCGAACTTGCTCGAGCAGCAGGGCGCCACCACGACTGGCGTCGCCCTCTGGCTCGGCAAGCGCGCAGTTGAACCAGGGGTCCCTGAGCACGGAACGCAAAATCGCCGCGCATTCATCACCCTCGTAGGTCTTCCAAAGTTCTCCCGCGGGCGCCTCGTCGGGGACTGCAAAGTCGGAGTCGACGAACTCGATGTTGGCGTCCACGCCCTCGGTGGCGAAGATTCGCCTGGTCACCGAGTTAAAGAAGGTTTCGGCCAGCTCCCAATCCGGCCGGCCCGCAATGAGACCTGAGTAGACGGCCTTCAGCCCTGCCCAGATCAGGCGTTCAGCCGACCGCGCGGCAAGCATGGTCTCCACCTGCGTCTGGGCTCGGTCGACCACTCCCGTGTAGAGATCGAGCCGCTCGGATGCGTCGGCAGCGGCGCCCGGCCAGTCCCGCTTGACGAACCTGTCCTGGGCGCGGCGGGTGATCTGCTCGAAGGCGCCAGCGTAATCGACGAACGCGCTGAAGACGGCGTGGGCGACGATATTGGCCAGCCGGCTGGCGGAGAAAGTGATGCCCGGCTCCGCCATGTCCGGCAGGTTAGGCCTTTTCAGCCTGCCGGCAGCCTCGACAACGCAAGGTCAGCCCTAGCAGGGTGATGAAAAAACTGTCGTCGAGTGATTTGGCGATCCAGGTGGTCCAGATTCGGGTGCCTTTTCGAGCACCGGAGTAAGCGCATCTGAACTATGCGTGAACGAGGAGCACAGAAAGTAGGCGCGAAGATGGGCCGCATGGGCGCCAAGGCGCCGACGAGACCGCAGGCCGAAGCCCCTTCTCATCGGCCTAGGCGCGTTCGATGTAGTGGCCGGTGCGCGTGTCCACGCGGATTCGGTCGCCACGGTTGACGAACAGCGGGACGCTCAGCTGCGCGCCAGTCTCGAGAGTTGCCGGCTTGCTGGTGCCGGATACAGTGTCCCCACGCACGCCGGGCTCCGTCTCCGCCACGATCAGCTCCAGCGTGATCGGCAGCTCAACTCCTATCACCTCATCCTCATAGCGCAGGAGGCTGACCGAGTTGCCCTCCTTCAGGAACGGCAGGACGTCCGCCAGCCTGTCCGTGGCCAGGGCCAACTGCTCGTAGTTCTGGGCGTCCATGAAGTGGTGGTTGTCACCGTCCCCGTAGAGGTAGGTGGCTGCCAACTTCTCGATCCGGACAGTCCTGTACTTGTCCCCACTGCGGAAGCTCTGCTCGTAGATGGAGCCGTCGCGGATGTTTTTCAGCTTGGCTTTGATCACCGCGCCGGCTCGAGCCATCTTGATGTGTTCCACGCTGACCACTGTCAGCAGCTTGCCGTCCATCTCGAAGGCTGTGCCATTTCGGAAGTTATTCGTCTCGATCAATCAGGTACTCCATGGCGTAGATATAGCCGCTCGCACCCAGCCCCGTCACCACGCCCAGGGCCGCTGCCGCCGTGACGCTGCGAGATCGAAACTCCTCTCGAGCGTGGATGTTGGAGAGGTGGACCTCAACTGTGGGGAGGGCGAGCGCCTTGAGGCAATCGTAGAGGGCCACCGAGCTGTGGGTCAGGGCGCCGGGATTGAGAACCAGGCCCTGGGCGGCGGCGGCCTCCGACTGTATGAAGTCAAGGATGGCGGCCTCCGAGTTGGACTGGAAACAGCGGAGCTCGCAGTCTCTGGCGCGTGCCCTCTGCTGCAGCCGGGCCTCGATTTGGGCGAGCGTCAGGGAGCCGTAGATCTCCGGCTCTCGGGTGCCCAGCAGGTTCAGATTGGGACCGTTGACCACGAGGAGGCGCTTCATGAAAGGACCTCGTGAACCACGCGCTCGACGGCCGTCGCAGGCACGCTCACGCCGACCTGAACCTTGCCCAGCTCCCGGGGCAGGACCCAGCGGAGCCGGCCCTCGCGGGCCTTCTTGTCTCGCGGCAGCGCCGCCAGCACTTCAGACTCCCGCACAGGCGGCAGGTCACCGGGCAGGCCGAAGGCCGCCAGCAGCTCGTCCTGGACCTCTACCACTGATTGGGGACAGCCACAGCACTCGACACCCAGGCGAGCAGCCGCCCGCAGGCCCACGGCGACGGCGCGGCCGTGGGGGATGGCAAAGTCGGAAGCGATCTCCAGCGCATGCCCGACAGTGTGGCCGTAATTGAGGACCTCGCGGGGGCCGGCCTCTCTCTCGTCGGCCGCGACCACCTGGGCTTTCAGCTCGATGCCGCGGGTCACCACCGACTCCAGAGCTGTCAGGTCTCGCTCTCGGAGCGCCGGCGCCTGCAGTCTCAGGGTTTCCGCCAGGTCCCGATCCAGGCTCACCGCGTACTTCACGATCTCGCCGAAGGCGGCGAGATATTCGGCTTCCGGCAGGGTGCGCAGTGTGGTCAGGTCGGAGAAGACCGCGAGCGGCTGCCAGACGGCGCCTATCGAGTTCTTGCTCCGCTTGCTGTTGACCCCTGTCTTGCCGCCCACGCTGGCGTCGACCATCGCGAGCAGCGTGGTGGGCACCTGGACATAGCGAACGCCCCGCTGCCAGACGGCGGCGGCGAACCCGGCCAGATCGCCCACGGTGCCCCCGCCAAGAGCCACGACGACGCCCCAGCGATCCAGCCCGAAGAGCTCCATGAAGTCGAGGACTCCGCTCAGCTCGGAGAGGGATTTCGCCTGTTCGCCAGGTCGTACAACGTGGAGCTGGGAGCGGATGCCGACCCCCGTCAATCCCGCCACCACAGCTTCTCCCCACTCGCCGGCGACATTGCTGTCACTCACCACAGCTGCGCTCGACGCGGCCTTCTCGCGCAGCCGGCGAGGTAACTCCTGGAGGGCGCCGGAACCGATGAGCACCGGGTAGGCGCGCTCGGCCAGCTGGACACTCACGAGTCCCAGAGCGCCAGCACCTCCCGCGCCACCTCTTCGACCGGCCGCGCGGCATCGACGCGCCCGTGAGCCGCCTCGTAGCGCGGCAGCCGGGCGCGCCACAGCTGCTCCAGCTCCTGCGTGCTCCGCCCCCAGAGAAGGGGTCGGCTGGCCTGGCTTCCAGCTCGGGCGAGCAACACCCCCAGTGGGGCCGCCAGGTAAACGGTCCTGGCTCGCTCCTGGAGCAGGCGCCAGTTGGCTTCGGGCACAGGCGTGCCACCCCCCAGCGAGGTGACGGCTCCTGGCTGCAGCACCTCGGGCAGCAGCCGTGCTTCGAGCGCCCGGAATGCCGCCTCGCCGTGGCGGGCGAAGTACGTCCCTAGGGCCAGGCCGCTGGACTCTTCGAGCATCTGGTCCAGGTCAAAATACGGCGCCGCGGCCATCTCGGCGACGCGGCGGCCGACAGTCGATTTGCCGCAGCCCATGAAGCCGATCAGGGCCAGGGGCGGCCGCCGGTTCAGGTCCGGCCCGCGCGCCGGCTCGCGCCCGACTGCACGAAGACCTCATCGCGCAGGCGCTCAGGGCCCGGCACATAAGGCACGAGCTCCGTGCCACTGGCGCCCATGGCGTCGATCTGCACGGTCCCGTAGCCGAAGAGCCGGCCCCAGGGAGACTGGCGGGTGGCGACGTCCTGCACGCGGTCCAAGGCGATGACCTTGCTGGCGCGGCCGATCACTCCGCTCTCCAAGATCACGCGCTGATCGGTCAGAGTCAGGCTCACTGCCGTCCAGCGCAGCCACGCGACTATCGTCCAAAAGCCGAGGGCCGCCAGCGCCAGCAGGAGCAGGAACAGCTTTACATCACCTGGCAGACGATTGCCGGCCACATAAAGGGCTGCGCAGAAGAGCGCCACCAAGGCCACTGGAAGTCCCAGCCAGCGGCCGAGCAGAATCCAATGCCTGTGCAGCCGCAGGACGAGATCCTCACCTTCGAGCAGTTGGCGCGGCATCGCGAGGATTCTAGGTCCGGCCCGGGGGCAGCAGGAACAGGGCAAGTAAAGAGCCACCGGCCAAGAACGGCCCATAGGCGAAGTGATCGCGGCGCCCAGCCAGGCCCGTGACCAGCAGCACGGCGGCGGCCACGCCCCCGGCCAGCACCCCCGCGATCACCGCCCAGACCACCCCGGGGAAACCGAGGCAGAGCCCCATGAAGGCGCTCAGCTTGACGTCACCCAGGCCCAGCGCGTCCGCCTTGAAAAGTGCCCGGCCGGCTCTGGCGACGGCGAGAAAGGCCAGACCTGTGAGTGCGCCGGTGAGCAGCGACTCGCGCCAGCTGAGGGCCGGCCCGAGCCAGCTCAAGAGTGCCGCCAGCACGCCTGCCGGCAGCAGCACCCGATCCAAGATCAGCCCGTGGCGAAGATCGAAGACGAATATCTGAATTAGGATCAAGGCCCACAGGCTCCGGCTCAGAAGAGACCAGCCGGCACCCAAACGCCAGGCCAGCGAGGCGAGAACCAGGGCTGAGAGCAGCGGCGTGGCGATCCGCTCCCAACGCGGAGCGCGCTCCGCCAAGCCTTGGCTCCCGGCGAGGTGGGCCGAAACTATCATCAGTCCGGCTCCCGCCAGGCCTCCGACCAGAACGGCGAGCGGGACCAGCACCGTGGCCGGGACGCTCAACGCAGGTCGGGCTTGCCGGCCGCCTCGATCGCTCCCGGCGGCAGGGCCGCCCGCATTGCGGCCAGCGGCGCCTCGCGGCCGGTCCAGGCCTGGAAGGCAGCCGCACCCTGGGCGAGCAGAATGCTCCAGCCATCGACGCAGCGCAGGCCCAGCCGGCGCGACCTGCGGACCAGCGGCGTGCCCCCCGCCACGTAGACAAGGTCGATCACCGCTCCCGACAGGGGCAGACCGCCGGGCCGGATCGGCATCTCTCCCCGGCGGCCGAGCTGTGTGGCGTTGATCAGCACGTCCGCCCGCCGGGCCAGCGCCTGCCAGGTGGGGTCGCCCCAACTCAGCACCGTCCCGGGTAGCCCGACTGCGTGTGAGGGATTCCGCGCGACGAAGGTCACGGCCGCTCCGCTCAGGGCCAGCCCACAGGCTCGTGCTGCCCCACCGGCGCCCAGCACCACGGCCGTGGCGCCGGTGACCTCCACACCCGCAGCCCCCAACGCGGCCCTGAGCCCGGTGACGTCGGTGTTGGAGCCGATCAGCCGGCGACCCTCGCGGCGGATGGTGTTGACGGCTCGAGCTCCGCGCGCGTCCGCCTCCAGAGCGTTCAGCATCGGCATCACAGCCACCTTGTGCGGGATCGTGACGTTGGCGCCCTGGTAGGGATCCTGCCGGAGGTGTTCGACAGCAGCGGCAAGCTCAGAGGGCGCCACGTCCACCAGCTCGTAGTGCCAATCCAGGTTGGTCGCTGCAAACGCCGCCGCCTGGAGCGCTGGGCTGGCGGAGTAGGAGATGCCCTGCCCGAGCAAGGCCACTATCCCGGTGGCCACTCAGCCGCCGGCGACGCCGAACTGCCGCTTCAGACGCTCGAATTCGTCGCCAGTCGTGGCGTAGTGGGTAACTCCACTGGGATCGGAGAAATAGAACAGGTAGCTGGAGGGCTGCGGTTCGGCGCAGGCTTTGAGCGCAGCCTCACCCGGGTTGGCGATCGGTCCTGGCGGCAGGCCCTGGTGCAGGTAGCTGTTGTAGGGCGTGTCCTGGGCCAGGTCAGCCTGTGTGAGCTGCCCGCCAAAGCGGCCCAGGCCGTAGAGCACAGTGGCGTCGATCTGGAGTGGCATTCCCTGCTGCAGCCGGTTGAAGATGATGCCGCAGACTATCCGCCGATCCGGGTCGCGGTTCACCTCGCGCTCAACGATGGAGGCGGCGCTGACCAGTTGGTAGAGGCTCAGCTGGGGCCGGCCGGCGGCGGGCGCCTGGATCTCCTGGCTCAGGCCGGCGCCCACTATGCGTCCGAAGCGGTCGAGCTGCAGCTGAACCAAGGCCGGCGCCCCAGCGCTGGGGGCAAGTTGGTAGGTGTCGGGAAAGAGGAAGCCCTCCAGCGTTGGCGGGGCCCCCTGGGGTCGACCTTGCAGGAAGCTCTCTTGGTGGCCGGCAAGCTGAGCGGCGTTGGTGTACTGCTGCGCGCTGGCCAAGCCGGAGGCCTGGACCGCTTCCGCCATCTTGGCCAGGGTCAGCCCCTCGGCCAGTCTGATCTGGAGAGTGTTGGGAGTCCCTGAGGTTAGACGCTCCACGATGGCGGCCATCGACATGCTCGGGCTGAGCTGGAAGTCACCGGCCTGAATGTTGGCGCCGTTGCCCCGCGAACGAAGGTAGAAGAGGAACACGTCTCGATTGCGCACCAGGCCCTTGGCCACCAGGTCTGCGGCCAGGGCGTCTGCCGGCTCGCCGCTTGCAATGTGGACGGCGACAGGCCGGGTGTCTCCGCCGACCGGGTCGTTGATCTGGCTCTGGTACCAGCCATACCCCTGGCTGCCGGCGTAGCCGACGGCGACGAGGAGCACCAGCACTACCAGCAGCTTCCTCACTCGCTGTACTGGGAATCATCGTTTTCGAGGAACGCCAGCAGGCTTTGGAGCTCATCTGGATCTACTGTCTCAAGGGTGCCGTTGGACTCCTTCAGAAACATGACCTGCTCAGGATCATCTGCGGCTTCCACCAGGTAGTACGAGCGGCCCTCCAGGTCGAATGCGTCGTGGACGCGGAAGGAGCGCTGCCTCCCCGCCTCATCGATCAGCACCACTGGCTGTTCGTGGCCAGGCTGGTTCACTCCTGCTTTCGCCTGGAGTCGAGGTGTCCCTGCAGGATCACGGCGGCCGCCACCGGATCGGAGAGCTCCTTGCGCCGATCGCGCCTGCGTCCGTTGGCCAGCAGGGCCCGCTCAGCGATGACGCTGGTCAGCCGCTCATCCACGAGCTTGACCGGCAGCCCGCTCTGCGCCCGCAGCTCAGACGCCAGCCGGCTGGCCGCCTGAGCCTCGGGTCCTGAGCTACCGTCCAGTCGGCGCGGCAGGCCCACCACCAGCTCGACCGCCTGGTGACTGGCGGCCACTGCCAGCAGTCGGTCGACAAGGGTGGCGCCGGGTTCGGCGGGAAGGGTCAGCAGCGGCGTCGCCAGCACACCGCCGGGGTCGCTCAGCGCCACCCCAACTCGCTTGCTGCCAGGATCGATGGCCAGGACGCGGCCTGCCGGCGCCATCACTTCGGCGTTTGGGCGGCCGGCGCCACCGTCACGTCGTACTCCACCTCGATGCGGGAAGAAGAGAGCGGCATGAACGGCAGCCGGAAAGGATGCTGTTCGATCACCACTGACTGGACTGGCAAGTGCTTCAGGTTCTGCTGGGCCTGCGCGACTGACTTGCCTGTCACCAGGGCGTTCACTGCGCTGCGATCGATCTTGGGCGCGGAGAAGCCTGACGCCTTTCCGTTGAAGGTCAGCTGACCACCCGCGGTCGCTGTGGCCTGGTAGCTGGCGGTCGACTGACCGGCGAGTTGGCGACCCGCGGGCACCTTCTGGGCCAGCAGGCCGACAAAAGCCGCAGTCACCTCATCTGGCCGGTAGTAATCCCCCTCAGCCTGCAGATCCATCGTCGCATTGAAGCTGCGCACCTCATCCCCCACCTTGTGGTCGGTGCTCAGCTGGGCATCCCTGAACTGGATTTCGTCATTGATCTTCTCTCCCCTCTGCACGCCGGTGCGGAGGTCATTGCTGAGCTGGGCCTGGAGCTGGGCGTTGAGCTGGCTGCGCGCGTTGTCGACGTCCGACTGACCCACCACTGTCTTCTTCACCTCGTCCTGACCGCCGCTGGTGGGACCGCCACGCGCCACCAGGCAGCCGCCCGTGTTCCCGGCGTTCTCGAACGCGAACACCGTGTCGGCCGGCAGGTTGCCGTTCTGACCTGGCGAGGTGGCAATGATAGTGGTGGTGGCCGCGGTGTCGGGCCGGATTGTCACGTCGCCGCCGTTGGTCGCGAACTGGACGCCGGTGGAGGAGCGCAGCCGGGTTCCGTTGGGCACCCGTATCTCGCTCCCTTCGGACAGGTTGCAGCCGCTTCCATCGAAAGCGATGCCGCCTGTAGCGGGCTGGCCGGGCGTCGTCTTCACACCTGTCGCCTTGAAGCTCTGAGTAGCTTTCTTGCCGGCTGTGGCCGTCCGCACGTGGATCGGAGCGCCGCTGGGTGCGGCGGTGACAGCCAGGTCGGCCGAGAAAGGCTGCGCCTGCGCCACCACTATGACCTTGGCCGAAGGCACGAAAACCAGGAGGCCGACGAGGATAACCCCCAAGACGAGGGCCACACCACCATAGAGGAGCGCCCGCGACGGCCGCGGCTGGCTGCGACCGGCGGTCGTCGGTGGCGCCGCCCGGATCCGCGGACCAACCGCCACGCTGCTCGACTGCGGGAGCACAGGCGGGGTTGGGGTCTCAACAACAGCCGGTGAGGCGGCGGGGTCCAGGAACGCCGGCTCTGGCTGTGGCAAGGCGGCTTGGTAGGCAAGCGCCGGCGCCGGCTCCGGAACCACTCCCGTACCGAGACTGTCCAGCGAACCTGCCGAGCGGAACCCTGCCTCCTGCGCCATCTGCTGCACGGCGAGATCAGGCGAGACGACGCTCAGCCGCTTGCCCGTCTGGCGGGCGTACCTGCTCAGAAGCTGGAATGAGAACCTGCTCCGGCCCACCCGGGAATGGCCGGACAGGACAAGGGGCACCTCTTCGCTCCCGACCTGCTTCAGTCGCTCGATCACTGCCGGGAGTTCCTCTTCGCCATCGACGAAGATCGGTTCTAGTCCCATCACCCTACTCCCCGGCTTCCGGCGGCCCCGGGCCGCTGTGAAAACCTCAAGTCCGCCTAGAGGCTACCACGGGCCCTGCGCCGGAACTCCAGGGGTTCGGCCGGGCTTGCCGGCCGCACCTCTGGGTCTGGACGAGCAGGCGAAAGCCGCCTGCTGCCTAAAGCCGCAGGCCCTTCACCGCACCCTCCATGACCGAGTTCATCAGCTCGTCCTGCTCCGACCCCTGGTGAAGGAAGTGGTTGGCGAGCGAGAGCGGCGTGACGTCCTGCGGACTCTGCAGCAGCCCTGTCGCGTCGGTCACGTTGCGCACGTCCGCCGGACCGAGCCGGCGCACGTCGGGTTCCCGGATAAAGCTCAGGCCCTCCCGCCAGGCAGGCTTGAGCAGCTCCCGCCCCATCTCCGGCAGCAGGCTGGCCCCGCCGCTGATGTAGAGGTTGGCGGGGAGAAGCTCATCGCGGGCCAGCTCCACCAGGCTCAGGTGCAGCCCCTGCAGCATGACCTCCACGTCGCCTGTCAAGAGCCGCGAGATCCGCTGCCTTTCAGCAGGGCTCAGTACCCCCTCCGAATGTCTGAGCTTACGCGCCTCCGCATCCTGGACCGAGAGACCGAACTCGCCCGCAATCCGGCGGGTGAGTGCCTGACCGCCGAGATTGAACATGCGCGTGCCCTCGACAGCACCCTCGCGCAGCAGCGCCACGTTGGTGGTCGCGCCACCCATGTCGATGAAGATCCCGCCCTCCTCCCAGGCGTCGTCGCCGGCGCAGGCCCGGGCGACGGCATAGGGCTGGGAGACCATGCTGACCAGATCCAGGTCCAGATCCTTGGCGACTGTCTCCACGGCTCCGACCTGCATGACCGGGGCAAAGGTGTTGAAGACTGTCAGGTCCATGTGCCGTCCCTCGTAGCCGATCGGGTTGGCCACCGGGTAGCCGTCTATCCGCACCCTTGTGATGTTGGACTGAATCAGCCTGGCCTCCAGGTTGCCGTAGGCGCGCTCCAGCTCCAGCAGATGCTCGGCCTCGTGCAGCGCCCGCCGCTGGACGAGCTGCAGCATGTTTCGCAGCTCGGATTCCTTCACCCGTGAATCAGGCCTCTCACGGGGATAGGCAACTGACGAGGAAAAGCCCTTGACCAGCTCGCCGGCCAGGCCGACTGTCGCCAGGCCGGGGATTACGCCCGCCATGTCCTCGGCTGTCTCCAGTGCGCGGTTGGCAGCTTCGATCACCCTGTCCAATTCGATGATCGCACCGTTCTCGATCGAGGCTGGGGCCTGTGGCTCCTTGGCCACTCCGAGCACCATCGCGTCGGACCCCTGGCGAGTGAGGATCAGGACTTTGACGAACTCGCTGCCTATGTCCAGGACGGTGAAGTGCTGGTAGTAGTCAGGCTTGTGCTTCTGGCGGAAGAGCGGGCTCATTGAAGCCGTGCCGCCAGGGCCGCGAAGGCTTTTCCCACGTCCCCGGCCAGGCGCCCCTGGGCCAGCTGGGGCTGACCGCCGCCGCGTCCAAGCACCTGGGCGAGCTCGTTGGCGGGGTTCTCCTGGGCAAGGTCTCGGGAGACCTTGATCACGAAGCTGGTGCCGTCGGCTACCGCCACCACGCCGCTGCCTCCCAGCTGCTCCAGGTACCGATCAGCCCAACCGCGCAGGTCCTCCATCCCCTCTGCGCTCACCTGCTCCATGACCAGCGGCAGCCGGGCTTGGCGCCGGCTCGGACCACTGGCGCCGGCGCCCCGGATGCTGACGGTTCGCAGCTCGTCCCGCAGCCGAGCCATCTCCCGCTCCAGCCGGCGCTGCTCACGTCGCAGCTGCTCCGCTTTGCTGGCGACGTCACCGGGGGCCACGCCGAGGACTCGGCCTGCCTGCTGCAGCTGGCCCAGCCTGAGCCGCACGAGTTCTTCGGCTGACTCGCCGACGGTGAGATCGATGCGGCGCAGCCCCTGGCCCACGCTGGACTCGCCGGTCACTATCGCCATCCCCACCTCCGCCGAGCTGCTGCAGTGGGTGCCGCCGCAGAACTCGCAGCTCCACTCCCCGAAGCAGACAACGCGCACCAGGTCGCCGTACTTCTCATCGAAGAGGTGGGTGGCGCCGGTCGCCACAGCTTCGGCGTATGGCAGCACCCGGGCCGTCATGGGCAGGGCGGCGCGGACCTGGGCGTTGATTCGCCGTTCCAGCGAGCCCAGCTCGTCGGCGCTCAGTGAGCGGTCGAGCGGGAAGTCGAAGGTGGTGTGGTCAGGTCCCACCCAGGAGCCTCGCTGCAGGTTCGGTCGCTGGAGCGCTTCCTCCAAGGCGCGGTTCAACAGGTGAGTGGCTGAGTGGTGGCGCATGATGCGCCGCCGTCGCTCGGCGTCCACGACCCCCCGCACCTGATCGCCGGTGCTGAGGCGACCGACCAGCACCTGGCCCAGATGGGCTGTGACTCCGGCGCGCGGTCGGCGGGTGTCCTCCACCAGCACCTCGCCGCCAGGACCCTGGATGCGGCCTGTGTCACCGACCTGGCCGCCGCTCTCCGCGAAGAAGGGGCTGCGGTCCAAGTAGACCTCCACCTCCTCGCCCTCCGTGGCCGCCGCCACGTCCTGGCCATCCCGGCGCAACGCCAGCACCCGGGCACTCTCCTCCAGGCGCTGGTAGCCGGTGAACTCGGTGTCGGGCAGAGTCTGGAGTTCGCTCCAACGATGGCTCAGAGCGCGCCGCGACCGCTCGCGCTGACCGGTCATGGCGGCGCGGAAACCTGCCAGGTCGACAGTCCTGCCCCGTTCCTGGGCGAGCTCCAGCGTGAGCTCGAGAGGGAAGCCGAAGGTGTCGTGGAGCCGGAACGCCTCGTCCCCGCTCAGCTCCAAGCCAGGTTGCTCGACGAGGCGCTCGAAGAGTTCCATACCGCGCTCCAGCGTCCGGTTGAAGCTCTCCTCTTCGGCTCGGACGGCCTGCTCGATCTCAGCCTGGCGCTGAGCCAGCAGTGGATAGGCCTCCGCAAAAGTCTCCAGCACCGCCGGCACGCCCGCCACCAGACCGTCTCGCAGGCCGAGCCGCCGGCCGTGCAGGGCGGCCCGACGGATCACGCGGCGGAGCACGTAGCCGCGACCCTCCTTGGCCGGGAGGACCCCGTCGCCGATGAGAAACGTCATCGCGCGCAGGTGGTCGGCCACCACTCGCTCTGAAACCGTGGCGGAGACGCTGGACGACTGGCGGATGTGGTCCTGGATGAGAGCAAACAGATCGGTCTCGAAGACTGTCTCGACGTCTTGCAGAATGCTGCTGATCCGATCCAGGCCCATGCCCGTGTCGATGGCGCCGCCGCTGGGCAGTTCGGGCAAGCTGCCGTCAGGCTGCTTGTCGAACTGCGGGAAGACGAGGTTCCAGAACTCCACAAAGCGCTCGCAGTGGTCGGGATAGCAGTCGTCCCGGCCGCAGCCAACCGCCCGGCCGCGGTCCCACCAGAGCTCCGAGTCATAGCCGCAGGGCCCCAGCTCCTGGCCCCACCAGTTCTCCTGGTTGTCGTAGACGAAGTCCGCTCGGAGATCGGTTTCCCGGCGCCAGATCTCGCGCGCCATGTCGTCCTCGGGATGGGTGGTGACGCGGATCCGCTCTCTGTCCAGCCCCAATCCGACGCGCTGATCGACAGCAAATTCCCACGCCCAGGGGATGGCGCTCTCCTTGAAGTAGTCGCCGGTCGGGGCGAAGTTGCCCAGCATCTCGAAGAACGTGCAGTGTCTGTCGCTGCGGCCCACGTCATCGAGGTCCACTACCCGAAAGCACTTCTGGCAGCCCACCAAGCGGCCATGCGGAGGCTGCCGCAGGCCCCTGTAATAGGGTTGAAGCGGCTGCATCCCAGCCGAGTTGAAGAGCGTGGTCGGGTCGTCTACGGGGACGAGCGAGGCGCTCTCGATGATCAGGTGATCGCGGCTCTGGAAGTAGCGAAGGAAGCGGGCGCGGATCTCGGCTCCGGTCACGGAACTGGCTGAGTCTACCTGCCGAGCTGGTGTTGCGCCCAACCCAACTCCAGCTTCAGGCGAGCGGTACAACCGGCCTGGCGAGGAGAGGCAGCGCCGTGATGGTTGATCGTCTCTTGCCCCTCGTTAGGTTGCCAGGCGGGGTTTATCCCCGCCGGTACACGACGTCCGTATCGACGACAGAAGATGGATTCAAAAACCATCGGGCGGCTCCGAGACCAGCTTGCCTCCCGCGCTGACCGGGAAGGGTTTTGGCAAAGGAGGCCTGCCTCCCCTTGCCCGTCACCCCAGGCTCTCGGTCGGCAGCAGTTGCTTCAGCTGTTCGGTGGCGGCGCGCTGGAGCCGGGAGACGTGCATCTGGCTGATACCCAGCTTCTTGGCCACCTCCGACTGCGACAGCTCGTCGACGAAGCGCAGGATCAGAATGCGGCGTTCCCGCTCAGTCAGATGCTGCATGGCTCGCTCCAGGGCCTCCCGCATCTCGACCCGCGCGAGGTTTGCGTCTCTGGCCCCTACCGCCTCGCCGAGCTGGCGCCCACCCTCTTGGGATTCGCCCCCGATGGTGGCGTCGAAGGACGTGGGCGCCATGGCGCTTGACATCTCCATCGCCTCCAGCACTTCCTCCGGCTGCAGGCCCAACCGAGCGGCCACCTCGGCCACGGTGGGCTGCCGCCCCAGCTCCTGACGCAGCGCCTCATTGGCGCGCACCACTTGCTGGTAGGTCTCCTGCAAGCGACGGGGAAAGCGGATCGCCCAGCCCTTGTCCCGAAAATAGCGCTGGATCTCGCCCTTGATGTAGGGCGTGCCGAACGTGGTGAATTCGTTGCCGAGGTCGGGATCGAAGCGATCGATCGCCTTGATCAAACCCACGTAGCCGACCTGGAGGACGTCGTCCAACGGCTCACCGCGGTTGGCGAACTGCCGCGCTAGGAAATGAACCAACCCATCGTAGCCGGGCACCAGCCGGGACCGAATCCGTTCACGCTCTGCTTCGGAGGTCGCCTGGCTGTACTCACGGTGCAGCTGCCGCAGCTCCTCGCGCGCCTGGCTCGGAGTCGAGCTCAACTGATCAGGTACTTGACCATCCGGTAATGAGCTTCGCGCCGGCCTTGGTTGACATGCTCGCGAAAGTCGTCGACAAAGACTCTGATCATTGCCTTGGCGAGCAGTCTCTGGTCGGCTGCCGCGTCAGTGGCAGCAACCAGCTCCTCTCGCTCCCGGGCGTCGCTGGGCGGTAGCGCCAGGGCCCGGGGCGAATCCGGCGGCAGCACGTCGACGTCCACGCGGATGCCGATCTCAGTGGTCATGAAGCTGAGCTGCAGAGTCGCGCCCTCGCCCCAGAAGTCCTGCGCGTCGGAGATGGAGTTGGCGCACGCCTGGGCGACAGCTATGTTGAGCTCATCGATCTCGTCCAGGCTGAAGCCCAGCTGTCCGCCCAGGGAGCTGGCCACCCGCTTGGCCAGCCCTATGAACTCATCTCGAGCCGGGATCTTCAGCTCAACTGGCGTTCCCGGCAGCAGCTCAGGCATCGCTGACGGTTCCCTGGATGTCCCCGCCCAGCTCCCGCTGACCAGCAGTTTCGGTCGAACCCTTGGCGGTAGCCGCCGCCTGCTCCAGCTCTTGCCGCCGGCGACGAGCAGCCGCCACGCCGTCGGCGATCGCCCGCCGGACAGGACTCTCGGGATCAACCGCTGCCTCCCGAGCGGTCCCACTCAGCTCGATGGTGCGCTGGCGCAGCTCAGTCACCTGCTCCCGAGCGGGACCTGTGGCCAGGTAGATGGCCCCACCTGCCCCGACCACGAGGCCGAGGAGGAAGCCGAAGCTGAAACCACCGCCGGAATTGCTTTCACTCATGTCTTTCTCCTTGTTCCAACTGTTCAGCCGAACTCTGGTGAGTTGCGCGGACGAGGCTGTCGGTGCCAACGCGCAGGCCGTGCAGCATGGCTGCCGCGCCGCGGGCCGAGCGAGCAGTCACCTGACCCACCTCGCCGCCCATCCTGTCGGCCTGCGTCCCGGCCACATGGAGGGCCACGTTGACGCCGCCGGTGATGGCACTCACATTGCCGAGGCTGGCCCGCACCTCTGGCACGACCTCCTGGAGAGCCTGGTCCGCGCTGATCAGCGTCAACTCAAGCACCGCCAGCGTGCGGTTCAGCCGCAGCAGCACGAGCACGAGCGCCAGCGCCACGAGTAGGGCCGCGACGCCAAGCGCAATCCATAAGAATCCCTGTGCCATATGTTCCTTTGCTTCGCCCCGGCCAAACAACCGGCGCGATTCAGATCTTAGGCTTTGGCCCTCCGGCCAGGCCGGCAGGGAGGCGCAAGGGCAGCCGTCCTCCCAGTGGCTGCAGCGCGGCGGCGAAGAGCAGACCGGGCACGAGGTCCAGCTCGCCCAGGTGGAGAGAGGGGAGCTCCAGCCAGGACCAGCCCTGGCCGAGAAGCACGCCCACCGCCGTCAGCAGCAGCACCTGGATGAAGACCCGCCGGGCATAGGGCCAGAGGCTGTAGAAGAGCCCGGTCAGCAGCAGTGTGAAGAGCAGACCGGTGATGACAACCGGCGGCACAGCCATCAAGGAAGGCATCCCGCCGGAGCAAGAGCGGTGGATTGTCCTGAGTTACTCAGGTGGGTCCCCTGCCGGGTGCTTTCCACTTCCCGTCTCAGCGGGCTTGTGGTCCACACCCGTGACTCCGGGGTCCCTATGTGATCTGTATTGGGCAACGCGCACGTATGCCCTCGCTCCGACCGGGACTTTTTTGATACTACCGGCCGCTCTGGCGGCTTGTTCCGGGGGGCGGCGCGAACCTGAGACCGAGCTCCTCCATGAGCTCAGGATCCGGCGCGCTGGGCGCCTCCATCATGAGATCAGTCATCGACTGCGTCTTGGGAAAGGCGATCACGTCCCGAATGTTCTCAGTGCCCGCCAGCATCATCACCACCCGGTCCACGCCCCAGGCGATGCCGCCGTGCGGTGGGACACCGTAGTTGAAGGCCTCCAGCAGGTAGCCGAAGCGCTCGCGGATGGTGGATTCCGGCATGCCGAGCAGCTTGAAGACGCGCTCCTGCATGGCGGGATCGTAGATTCGCAGGCTCCCGCCACCCAGCTCGTAACCGTTGCAGACGATGTCGTAAGCGTGGGCGCGAACATCGTAGGGGCGCTCCTCCACAAACTCCAGGTCCTCCGCCACGGGCCGCACAAAGGGGTGGTGGGCGTATGTGAGCCGGCCCTCGTCGTCCTCGTCGAAGAGGTAGGTGGGGTTGATCCAGAGGAAGCGCCACTCGTCGCGGCGGATCAGATCCCGGCGCCGGGCGACTTCCGAGCGGACCAGGCCCATGACCGTTTCGGCTCGCCGGCGGCGATCGGCGGCGATCAACACCAGGTCGCCTTCGGCCGCGCCTGTCGCCTGTTGGATGCCGGCGATCTCGGCCGCTGTGAGGAACTTATCGAGCGGCCCGCCGGGCAGCCACGCCAGGCCCTGGCCACCGGCCCCCCTGGCAATGACCGCCAGCTCGTCCAGTTCCCGCCGGCTCAGGTCACTGCCGCCAGGCACTGCCAGGCCGCGCACGACACCGCCGGTATCCAGCGCATTCCGGAAGACCTTGGCCTCCGTCTCGACCAGCACCGGCCCGAGCTCCGCGATCTCCAGTTCATAACGCAGATCAGGCTTGTCGGTGCCGTAGCGCAGGAGGGCGTCGCGGATGTTGAGCCGCGGAAAGGGCAGCGGCAGCTCCACGCCTATCGTCTCCCGCCAGAGCCGGACGAAGAGGCCCTCGACCAGGCTGAACACGTCCTCCTCGTCGCCGAAGCTCATCTCGATGTCGAGCTGTGTGAATTCAGGTTGGCGGTCTGCCCGCAGGTTCTCGTCCCGGAAGCAGCGGGCTATCTGGTAGTAGCGCTGGACGCCGGCGACCATGAGCAGCTGCTTTTGCACCTGCGGCGCCTGGGGCAGGGCATAGACCTGGCCCCGGTGGAGCCGGCTGGGGACGAGGAAGTCACGAGCGCCCGAGGGCGACGTCTTGCTCAGAATCGGCGTCTCCACCTCGATGAACTCGTTCTCGTCCATGTGGGTGTGGATGATCTTGTTGACACGATGCCGCAGCTCCAAGATCCTCAGCATCTCGGGCCTGCGCAGATCCAGATACCTGTAGCTGAGGCGCGTTTTCTCGTCGGTGTCGGCGGAGGTGGCGTCCTCGAGCTGGAATGGCGGGGTCAGGCTTTCACTCAGCACCTGGAGGCGCTCGGCGGCCACCTCCACCTCCCCTGTGGCAAGCTGCGGGTTGCGCATCCCTTCCGGCCGAAGTCGCACCTCGCCAGTGACCTTGATGACGAATTCCGCCCGCAGCGCGGCTGCGGCGGCGTGCGCGGCGGGCGCCAGCTCGGGGTTGAAAACCACCTGCACGGTGCCCCAGCGGTCACGCAGGTCCACGAACGTCAGACCACCATGGTCGCGGCGTCGACCCACCCAGCCGTAGAGCTCGACCGAGCGGCCGCTGTCACCGGCGCGCAGCGCACCACAGTGCGGAGCGCCGAACCCGCTCACGAAGAAAGGCTGCCGGCCATCACCACCGCCAGCTGATCCCAGGGCACCTCGCGCTGGTCGCCGCTGCGCATGTCGCGCAGCTGCACTGCCTGGCGCTGAGCTTCGTCGGCGGCCATGATCGCCACCCAGCGGCTGCCCGCGCGACCGGCAGCGCGCATCTTGGCACTGAGGCTGCGGCGGCTGAAGTCAACCACTGCGGGGATCTCAGCGCGGCAGAGCCGGCCGACGCGGGCGGCCTCGGCTTCCAGCCCCGGCTCCGCCGGCAGCACCCAGACCTGTGCCGGCTTTACCGGCTCGCTCAACGGCGACGCCAGCACCACGCGATCGATGCCGCC
This sequence comes from Candidatus Dormiibacter sp., assembly GCF_050999135.1. Classification (NCBI taxonomy): domain Bacteria; kingdom Bacillati; phylum Candidatus Dormiibacterota; class Candidatus Dormibacteria; order Candidatus Dormibacterales; family Candidatus Dormibacteraceae; genus Candidatus Dormiibacter; species Candidatus Dormiibacter sp. The sequence goes on from NZ_JBPCPN010000027.1 coordinate 69,634, forward strand.
GGCAAAACCGACGGCGGGCGTATCCGGATAGCCCAAGGCCGCTGCGAGGCCGTCATAGCGGCCGCCGCCGCCCAGGGCGTTCTGGGCTCCGCCGAGCGCTGCGTGCTCGAACTCGAACACCGTCCGTGTGTAGTAGTCGAGGCCACGGACCAAATGGGCGTCCAACCGGTACTCGATCGCCGCCCCGTCCAGCAGCGAGCGGACCTCGGCAAAGGCCTCGGCACAGGGCTGACAGAGATGATCAGTGATCCGCGGCGCCGCGGCCTTGAAGGGCTGGCACTGCTCCTCCTTGCAGTCCAACAGCCGAAGCGGATTCTCCTCCAGCCGGCGCTGGCAGTCGGGATGCAGCCGGGTCTTGAGCGGTCGGTAGTACTCCTTCAGCCTCTGCAGGTAGGGCGGGCGGCAGCGGCCGTCACCGATGCTGTTGAGGACCAAGCTCACCCCTGCCAAGCCGAGGCTGCTCAACCATTGGCGGCTGACCTCGATCACCTCGGCGTCGTAGGCCGGGGAGGGGTCGCCGATCACCTCCAGGTCGAATTGGTAGAACTGGCGGTAACGGCCAGCCTGCGGGCGATCGTGCCGGAACATGGGTCCACTGGTCGTCAGGCGGACAGGTTGCGACAGCTGATTCAGGCCGCCCTGGAAGTAGGCCCGCACCACTCCGGCTGTGGCTTCCGGACGCAGCGCCAGGTGACCCTCCCGCTCCCCCGACGCATCACCGTGGCTCTGAATCCTGTAGATCTCCTTGCGCACCACGTCCGTATCGCCGCCCACCCGCTCGATGAGCGCCACCGGCTCGATGATGGGAACCTCGATCTCCTGGTAACCGTAGCTGCGTGCCGCCGCCTCGCCGGCCATCTCCACCCCCCGCCAGAGTGCCACCTGCTCCGGCAGGATGTCACGCATGCCCCGGGCGGCGCGGATCGGCTGGCTTCGGCTCACGGCCCCCAAGTCTAAGTAGCTGTGCCCGGGCGATCCTGGTCGACTAGAGAAAGGGGTTGTAGCGGCGCTCCTGGCCGATCGTCGTGACCGGACCGTGCCCGCTGAAGACCAGGAAATCGTCGGGCTGGGAGAGGAGCTCGCGCCTGATCCCTGCCAGCAGCGCCTCGCCATCGGAGTTGCTGAAGTCGGAGCGACCGATGGACCCGGCGAAGAGGGCATCCCCTGTGAAGAGCGCGTTGCCGATCCGCAGCGTGACGCCGCCCGGGCTGTGGCCTGGGGTGTGGAGCACGTCGAATACGAGTGAGCCCACCGCGTATGGCGTGCCGGGAATGAGCTCTCTTATGTTCTCCAACGTACCCAGGCCGAGGTCCCAGTTGCGCCGGAGCGGCACGCCATCGGTGAGCGTGGCCAGCTCGGTGCCGTGGACCGCGATCGGAACTTCACCGAAGGCCTCCCGATAGCGCGGCAGGCCTGCGATGTGATCGCCGTCCGTGTGGGTGAGCAAAATCCCGCGCACATTCGCTCCGTTGTTCTGGACCAGCTCCACCATCAACTCCGGCTCCAGGTTGGCGTCGATCACAGCGGCATCGCGCGTCGCCTCGTCCAGAACCAGGTAGGAATTGGTGGCGAAACTCCCGTCCGCCGTCGACAGCACCTTGAAGTTTGGCGACTTGTCCAACTCCGCCTCTCAGGTTGCCTCTCGAGCCACCGTATGGACGTCGCGGACCGACTCGAGCCGCTCCATCAGCCGCGAAAGCTGAGCCAAGGAGTCGATCTCCACAGTGGTGGAGACCACAGCCGTCTTGTCGTCGTAGACGTGCACAGCTGCCGCTGACATGTTGACCCGCTGCTCGGCCACGACTGTGGCGATGTCACGCAGCAGCCCTGTCCTGTCAAAGGCCTCGATCTTGATCCCCACCGGGTAGATGCTGGTCGCCTCGACGTCCCAGTCGACTGGCACGACACGCTCAGGGTCCTGCGCATTGACTGCGTTGACGCAGTCCCGGCGATGGACTGTGACGCCTCTGCCTCGGGTGGTGAAGCCGACGATGGCGTCGCCCGGCACCGGCTGACAGCAGGGCGCCATGCGGCTCAGGATGTCCTTCTCGCCCCGCACCAGAACTCTCGGGGTCGGCACGGTCTGGGGGATGAGCGGGATGGCGGTCAGCTCGTCGCCATCGGTGCCCCTCGTCAGCGCCATGCGCATCACCACCGCGTGCGGCGAGACATCGCCATAGCCGATCGCGGCCAGGAAATCGTCAGCGCTCGAGTACTTGTAGTGCTGCGCCATCTCCTCCAGCTTTCCGTCCGGCAGCTGAACCAGAGGGATGCGGTGCATGCGGTGGAGCTCCTTCTCCAGGAGATCGCGGCCCTTGGCCACGTTCTCCTCCCGCCGCTGGGACTTGAACCAGCGCCGGATCCGATCCCGGGCGGAGGCGCTCTTCACGAAGTTCAGCCAATCGCGGCTGGGGCCGTGCGGCGCCTTGGCGGTCAGGATCTCCACTATCTCGCCGTTCTTGAGCTCGTAGTCCAGCGGCACCATGCGGCCGTTGACCTTGCCCCCCACGCAGCGGTGGCCGACCTCAGTGTGAATGCGGTAGGCGAAGTCGACAGGCGTCGAGCCTGCCGGAAGGTTGAGTACGTCGCCCTTGGGCGAGAAGACGAAGACCTCGTCCTGAAAGAGATCGATCTTGACGGCGTCGACGAAGGACTCGGCGTCCACCACTTCCTTCTGCCATTCCATCAGCACTCGCAGCCAGCCCAATTTGGCATCGAGCCGGGGATCCGCGCCCCTCTCCTTGTAGGCCCAATGTGCTGCGACCCCGTAGTCGGCGATCTGATGCATCTCGTGGGTGCGGATCTGGATCTCGATCGGCTCGCCGCCATGAGAGATCACACTGGTGTGCAGGGACTGGTAGCCGTTTGACTTCGGCATCGCTATGTAGTCCTTGAACCGGCCCGGCAGCGGCTTCCAGAGCGAGTGCACAACGCCCAGCACGCCGTAGCAGTCCTTGACCGAATCAACTTGAACCCGCAGCGCCAGCAAGTCATAGATCTGGCTGAAGTCCTTGACGTCCCTCGTCATCTTCTGCCAGATGGAGTAGATGTGCTTCGGCCGGCCCGAGAGCGTGGCGGTGATGCCGATCTTGGCCAGCTCTCCCTCCAGTATCTCGGCTAGATCGGCCACCAGCTGCTCGCGGTCCTGGCGCTTGCTGTTGAGCTGGCCGACGACAGCCTGGAACGACTCCGGCTCGAGGGTTCGGAAGGCGAGATCCTCCAGCTCCCACTTGATATGGCCGATGCCAAGTCGGTGGGCCAGCGGAGCGTAGATGTCGAGTGTCTCCCGGGCGATCCGCCGGCGCTTGACTTCCGGCAGTGAATCCAGAGTCCGCATATTGTGCAGCCGATCGGCCAGCTTGATGAGCACCACGCGGATGTCCTCCGCCATGGCGATCAGCATCTTGCGCAGGTTCTCGGCATGGCGCTGCTGGTCGGAGCGAAAAGAGATCCGAGAGAGCTTCGTCACTCCCCCGACCAGCTGGGCGACATCAGGACCGAACTCCCGGCCGACCTCCTCCAGCCCCAAATGCGTGTCCTCGACAGTGTCGTGGAGGAGGGCTGCCGCGAGGGTGGTGGCGTCGAGCTTCAGGTCCGCCAGGATGGCGGCCACTTGGACCGGATGCTCGACGTAGTCTTCGCCCGAGAGCCGGTGCTGGCCGGCATGGGCGTCCACGGCACGCTCGTAAGCCCGCTCGACCACCTCCCGGTCGGCGGGCGGTAGGTGCTCGGTCAGGCGCAGCAGCTCCGAGATGCTCACGGTAGTTGGTTCATACCAAACGGCCGCAAACTTTCCTCGCGAGTTTGAGTGTCACGCGAGGAAAACGCCATGGGAAGCGCTAGCGCGTGGTGGAGGAGCGGCCGGGCCGTCGCGGCTGCCAGCGCCCGCGCCGGGCGTTATGGCCGGTGGGCCGCTGGATGCGATTCTCGCTCACGGCCGGCTCCGGTCGCCCTTCGTGGTAGCGCCAGCCGCCCTCGTCCAGCAGATGATCGACATCCAGCACCGGCAGCTTGGGCGCGCCCAGATGCTGCAGCTTCCGCCAGCGGGGATGGTCCTCGGGCGAGAGGAACGTGACCGCCCAGCCCTTCTCGCCCATCCGAGCAGTGCGCCCGATGCGGTGGGTCAGCCACTGCGGCGTGTCAGGCAGCTCGAAGTTGACAACCAGCGTCACAGCGCTCACATCCAGGCCCCGCGCGGCGACGTTGGTCGCAACGAGCACAGGCGTGCGCTTGTCGCGGAACGCGGCCATTGCCCTGTCGCGAGCGTTCTGGGACAGGTTGCCCTGCAGCTCCGCGCAGTCGATGCCCATGCGGCGCAGGTCGCGGGCCAGGTCGTGGACGCCGTGCTTGGTGCGCCCGAAGACTATGGCAGTTCCCTGCAGCTGCTGCAGGAGCTGGCCCAGCACTCGCAACCGGTTGGCCCGTTCCACCTGGACCAAGCCGTGCTCCAGGGTGTTGTCCTCAGCTGTGGCCGCCACCTTGACCCTGACCGGGTCCTGGAGGTGCTTTGAGATCAGCCTCTCCACCCACTCAGGCATCGTGGCGGAGGCGAGGACCGTCTGCGGGTTGTAGGTCATGCCGATGATCCGCTCGACATCTGGCGCGAAGCCCGCGTCCAGCATCTCATCCGCCTCGTCCAGCACCAGGTACTCGACCCGGCTCAAGCTGAGGAGCTTCTTGCCGATCATGTCCAGGAGTCGTCCAGGCGTGCCGATGACCACATCCACGCCCTTCTTCAAGGCGTTGGTCTGGGTCGCGTAGCCGACGCCTCCGTACAGCGTGGCCAGCCTGACTCCATGGTCAAGCGTTTCCAGCACTTCGGCGATCTGGAGCGCCAGCTCTCGGGTGGGTGACACGATGAGCGCCCGCGGACCTGTCCGCTGAGCGCCGATGCCCTCCACCAGCGGGAGCAGGTAGGCGAGCGTTTTGCCCGACCCGGTGGGCGCTTCGATGACGCAGTCCTCGCCGCGCAGGATGGCGGGCAAGGCCTCGACTTGGACGGGGACGGGAATCTCGATTTCCTGAGCGCTGAGCGCTGTCAGGGTGCGGGTCGATAGACCCGCTTCGGCGAATGTCTGCAAAACGTGCTCCTGGGGTTGTCCCTCTCTCTTTGGGGGGTTCTTTGGCGAGACCAGGACTACCGTTCAGCGACGGGGAGAGAGGACCCAGAATGCGCGCTACGACCACCGTGTGATCGAACTGATTTCAAGCTTACCCGATTTCCGCTGTTCCGAATCCGCGCGGGGTCAATAGGAACGGGCGAAGTTGATCTGATACCTGCCGGGGCGGCCGCAGACCAGGCATTCACCTTCGGCCTTGCGGTCCGGGTCATAGTTGCTGCTCTTCACACCTCCCGTGGCCTCCCTGACCTTCGCCTCGCAGTCTGCTTCCCCGCACCACGGCGCACTGACGTAGCCCGCCCGGGTCCTGAAATGCTCGACCAGCTCAGCCAGGCTTTTCACCACCGCAGTGTTCGCCTGCCGAAACTCCAGCGCCCGCTGGTAGAGCGCCGCCTGAAAGGCGCTAAGCTCCGCGGAGAGCTGCTCGCCCAGAGCGTTGACACCGAGCTGCCGCTTCTCTCGGGTCAGCCGGTCGACGACCCTCACCTCTCCCGCCGCCACCTCGCGCGACCCAACCTCCAGCCGTAGCGGCACGCCCTTCAGCTCCCATTGGTTGTATTTGGCGCCGGGCCTTTCATCGCTCCAGTCGACCTTGAGGCGGATGCCGGCGGCTCGAACCTCCGGCTCCCAGCCGGCGATGAAGTCAGCCACCTCACGGTGCGCCTCGTCGGTCCGGTAGATGGGGACCACGACAACCTGAACCGGCGCCAGCTTCGGCGGCAGGATGAGCCCGAAGTCGTCGCCGTGGGCCATTACCAGCCCTCCGATCAACCGGGTCGTGGCGCCCCAGGAAGTCGTGTAGCAGAACTCGCGCACATTCTCCCGGTTGGCGAAGGAGACGTCGTAGGCGCGGCTGAAGTTCTGCCCGAAGTAGTGCGAGGTCGCCGCCTGCAGCGTCAGACCGTCTCGCATCAGTGCTTCGATGCTCTTGGTGTGCACCGCGCCGGGAAACTTCTCGGTGGCCGTCTTCCAGCCGGCGAACACCGGCATGGCGCACCAGTCCTCCGCCAGGACGCGGTAGTACTCCAGGATGCGATCGACCTCTTCGATCGCTTCCGCGGCGTTGGCATGAAACGTGTGGCCCTCCTGCCAGAGGAACTCGGCGGTGCGCAGGAAGAGACGGGTGCGCAGCTCCCAGCGGACGACGTTGCACCACTGGTTGGTCAGCTTGGGCAGGTCCCGGTGGGATTGGACGTAGCGCCGCATGAGCGTGCCGATGATCGTCTCGCTGGTTGGCCTGATGGCCAGCCGCTGATCCAGCTTGCCGTGGCTGCCAGCCTCGGTCACCCACGCCACCTCCGGGGTGAAGCCCTCCACGTGCTCCGCTTCCTTCATGAAGAGCTCCTCGGGGATGAGCAGCGGAAAGTACCAGTTCTCGTGGCCGCTGGACTTGATCATGTCGTCGAAAGCGCGCTGGATGCCCTCCCAGAGCGCATAGCCGTAGGGCCGGATGACCATGCAGCCGCGGACTGGGGTGTAGTCGGCCAGCTCTGCCTTGCGGACGACATCCGTGTACCAGCGGTCGAAGTCGTCGGACATCCGGGTGAGCTCTTTAACGAAGGAGTCGTCGTAGGTTTCGGTCATGGTTGGTCCTGCCAGGTGAGTGAGAGAGCCGTGCCAACGGCACGGAGGGCCGGTTGAGGGAGCCGCTCAGCGCGGCTCGGTAGGGGCCGGGGCCTCCCGGCCGCCTCTGCTGGCGCTCCTCACTTCAATCATGGGAAGGTTCAATTATTCATGATGCCCACGCTTCTCCGGCCAACGCGCGCTGCACTCGCCCTGCGCGGCCTGGTCGGGCTGGCCGGGATTGCGCTGCTGGCGCTCGGCTTCGAGCAGGGTCTGGGCGGCCAGGCGGTGATCGGGCTGATCACAGTCGCGGCCGGCGCCTACGCCGTGATGGAGGTCGTGCGGACACCCTTCTCGATCGGGCTGGAAGGTGGCTTCATTCATCTGCGCGGCATCTTCAGCCGGCGCTGCCGGTTGAAGGAGCTGAAGCTGGTGGTCCTGCAGCCGAAGGGACGCCTGCTCCTGCCCACCTACCGCTTCCTGAAGGCTGACGACAAGCTTGCCTTCGAGACCGACGCCACGCTCTGGGACCGCGCCCAGCTCGAGCGCCTACTGGCCGGCGTGAAGCTCCAGGTCGTGCGCCGCCGCTAAGCGGGTAAGGGGCGGCGGGGTCTTCCGCCGTGCGACTGGCGCCTCATGAACCGGTTACGCCGGCTCGGGGATCGGTTCCAGCGCCGCGCGCTCAGCGGCCAGTGCGTCGATCTCAGCCAGCAGCACGGAGAGCAGCTCAGCCTGCGGCACCGTCTTCCAAAGCACTCCCTTTTTGAAGATGACGCCCTTGCCCCGGCCGCCGGTTACGCCGATGTCGGCGTGGCGGGCTTCCGCCGGCCCGTTCACCACGCAGCCCATGACCGCGACAGTGATGGGAACCTTGATCTTCGCCATGTGCGCCTCGACCGCCTTGACGGTGGGCACCATGTCGTACTCCAGCCGGCCGCAGGTCGGACAGGCGATGAGCGTGGCGCTCTGGGTACGAAAGCTGAGCGCCTTCAGCACCTCGTAGCCGACCCGGATCTCCTCGGTCGGATCGGCCGTGGCCAGCGAGACGCGGATGGTATCGCCTATGCCTTCGCTGAGCAGGATGCCGAGGCCGACCGCGCTGCGGATGCTGCCGGCCTCGACTGGTCCCGACTCGGTCACACCGAGGTGGATGGGATAGGGGCGCTTTTCGGCGAATAGCCGGTTGGCCATCACATTCGTCCAGACGTCAGTCGCCTTGAGAGAGACCTTGATGTGACCGGGGCCGTAGTCGAGCGCCTCCAGGATCTCGCAGTGGCCGAGGGCGACCTCCACCATGCGCTCAGCCGTCCTGACTCGATCGTCCCTGTCGATTGCGTGCGCCTCTCGCAGATTGCGGTGCACCTCCTCCGGCAAGGAGCCGGCGTTGACTCCGATCCGGAAGGGGATGTCCCGCTCCTTGGCTGCCAGCACAACCTTCCGGACCTTGTCTGGGTCGACTATGTTGCCCGGGTTGAGACGCAGTCCATGCACACCAGCGGCGATCGCCATCAGGGCCAATTCGTGGTTGTAGTGAATGTCGGCGATGATGGGCAGCGACGAGCGGGGCACTATCTCACGCAGCGCTTCGGCGGCGTGATGGTCGATAACCGCCGGCCGGACGATCTCGCAGCCGGCCTCCTTGAGCTGGGCGATCTGGTTCAGAGTCGCCCGCACATCCCGGGTGTCGGTCTTGGTCATCGTCTGGACAGCTATGGGCGCTGCGCCACCGACCACAACGTCACCCACCCGGACGGGGATCGACCGCCGCCTGGTTGCCAGCCCCTGCTGAGCGGCGAGAGTCATCGAATCGTCAGCTGGCCCAGCAGCAACCTCTGCAGGTCCAGGTAGACGACCACCAAACCGAGGGCTAGCAGCGCGAGCAGGCCCGCCCTCTGCACCGCCGCCTCCCGGGCCCGATCGAATGGCTTGCGCCGGAGCGCCTCGGCGATCGCCACTGTCATGTGGCCGCCGTCCAAGGCTGGCAGCGGCAGCAGGTTGGCGATGCCCAGCGCCACTGAGAAGTAGGCCGCGACCGCCAGGTAGTTGAGCAGCGACTGATTGGCCGCCTGGTAGGTGATGGCGCCGATGCCCACGGCTCCCGTGACGCCGTTGGGGCCGGAGACGCCACCGGCGATCTGGCCATTGAACAGCTCGGCGAAGTGCTGGAACGTGAGAGCCACTATGCGCACCGGAAAGCTGACCCCGGCTCCCACCGCGTCGGTGACCGAGACCACAGGTCGCGGCGAAACACCTATCAACCAGCGGCCGCGCTGGCTGTCGTAGGCAGGCTGAACAGTGAGCGAGGCGCGGGTGCCGTTCTGACGCACGACATCGAGGGTCAGTGGCTGGCCCGGCCGATCGTTCTCGATCCTGAGCAGGTCGTCGCTGCGCTGGAGCGGCTGGCCGTCGGCAGCGCGGATCCTGTCGCCCGGTTGCAAACCCGCCTGCTGGGCGGCGCCGGCAACAGTGACTGCATCGACCAAGCCGGGATCACTGTTGATCTGCGTCAGGTAGATCCCCGTCATCAGGGCGGCGGCGACCAGGAAGTTGACCACCGCCCCGGCGACCAGGATGAGGAGCTTCTTCCAAACCGGGACGCTGTAGAAACCCCGCGGGTCTTCGTATTCCCCCGACTGCATTCCCGCCAGGCGAACGTAGCCGCCGATGGGCAGAGCGCGGAGGGCGTACAGCGTCTCGCCCCGCCGGAACGAGAAAAGCTGGGGTCCCATCCCGACGGAATACTCGTGGATCCTCACGTTGACCAGCTTGGCGAGGCTGAAGTGACCGAGCTCGTGCGGGATGACCAGGATCAGGAAGACGCCGACGATGGCGACCACGCCAATCAAGAGCGAAACTGCGCTCACCGGCCAGCCCTCAACATCTGGGTCATGTGCTCACCTTAACGAGCCGCTCTCGGAAGTGATTCCGCGCGAACGTGTCAGCCGCCAGGACGGCCGCCAGGTCCTCCCCACCACCACCCGGCCAGGCGGCCAGGGCCGACTCCACGGCAGCCAGGATGCCCGTGAACGCGATGCGGCCGGCGAGAAACGCTGCCACCGCCTCCTCGTTGCTCGCGTTGAGGACTGCAGGATAACCGCGGGCGCGGCGTGCCGCCTCTCGGCAGAGCTCGACAGCTGGGAAGCGCTGGCTGTCCAGGGCTTCGAACGCCAGACTCTCGAGGCTGTCCAGCCGGGTCGGCTCGACCACGCCCGGCAGCCGCTCTGGGTAGGCGAGGGCAAGGCCGATCGGCAGCCGCATGTCAGGATTTCCCAGCTGCGCCTTGAGGGAACCGTCCACGAACTCGACCAGCGAATGCACGACGCTCTGCGGGTGGATGACCACGTCTATCCCTGCCAGACCCACCTGAAATAGGTGATGGGCCTCGATCAACTCCAGCCCCTTGTTCATCAGCGTGGCGGAGTCGACGGTCACCTTGGGTCCCATCGACCAGCGCGGGTGCTTCAACGCCTCTGCCACAGTTACCTGCTCGAGCTCGAGCTCGGGCCGGCTCCAGAACGGGCCTCCGCTGGCGGTGAGCAGCAGGCGGGAGACGCTGGCGGGGCTCTCACCCCAGAGGCACTGCCAGAGCGCTGAGTGTTCGGAATCCACCGGGCGCAGCTGATCCGGCCGTCCCACGGCCGCCATGACCGCCTGACCAGCCATCACCAGGACCTCCTTGCTCGCGATCGCGACTGTCTTGCCGGCCGCCAGGGCGGCCAGGGTGGGCCTCAGTGAAACGGCGCCCGGGATCGCCACCAGCACTATGTCGCAGCGAGAATCGGTCACCAGCGCTTCGAGGCGGGCGTCGAAATCAGGCTCGCCGCCCGCAATGATGACCTCCGCCGGCCGCGGCGCCGGCCGCCGGCCGCACACGAGGCCCAGCAGCTGGAAACGGTCGGGATAGCGGTCGATAACCTGAAGGGCCTGGCTGCCGACGGAGCCGGTCGCGCCCAGGATGGCTATGCGCTGCACCCGCCCGGTCACAGCAGCCCCTGCGCCTGCAGGTAGAGGTAGACCACAATCGGGGGGAAGAAGATCGAATCCAATCGGTCGAGCAAGCCGCCATGCCCGGGAATCAGCTGCGAGGAGTCCTTGACCCCTGCCAGCCGCTTGAGCTGCGACTCGACCAGATCGCCGAACTCGGCGCTCAGCCCGACCAGCAGGCCGAGCGCGATGCCGTGCCAGGGGCCGATGTGCAGCAGTAGCGCCCCAGCCAGGCCCATGACGGGGGCGCAGAAGACGACTCCCGCGATGGCACCCTCCCAGGTCTTCTTGGGACTGATCGCAGGGAAGAAAGGATGTCGGCCGAGGGCTCGGCCGATCAGGTAGGCGGCGCTGTCGCTGACGACCACCGTCGAGATGACGGCCACCAGCCAGAGCTGGCCGACGAATCCCGCGTGCGCCTCATAGAGCTGCAGGTAGTAGTTGAAGGGTAGGCCCACGTAGAGGGCGCCCGCCAAGGCGAACGCCCAGCGGCCGAGGCCGTCCCGGCGCGGTGGCAGGAAGAGCAGAGCTGTCAGGCCCGCGACCAGGGCGCCCGCCAGCACCGCAAGCACCGGCACCGGCTTCAGGACGGTCCCGCTCAGAGCGAAGTAGGCCGCCAGCGGGTAGAGCAGCCAGAGCGGCGCCTGGTGTCCGATCAGGCCGGAGAGGCGGCGGAACTCCCAGATCGAGATACCGCCCAGCACCGCCGCCAACAGCCAGAGGCCCGGCCTCCCGACGGCCACCAGCACCACCACGATCGCCAAAATGAGGAGGCCGCTCAAGGTTCGAATCAGAAGCTGGCTGCGCGGGCGCCGGCTCGCCCCCGATCCGCCCGGGGCAGCCGTGGTGGTCATCCCTCCGCCGCCGCCCTATCCGGCCGGCCACCGAACCGCCTGACCCGGGTCGAGAAGTCGGCCACCGCGCGGGCCAGATCCTCTTCGTCGAAGTCCGGCCAGAGCGTGTCAGTGAAGTACATCTCGGCATAAGCTGCCTGCCAGAGCAGAAAGTTGCTGATACGGCGCTCCCCCGCAGTCCTGATGATGAGGTCGGGTTCGGGCAGCTCCGGGTGATAGAGGTGCCCTGCTATGGCGTTCTCGTCGATGTCGGAGGCGGCGATACCCTCCGCCGCCAGCGCCCGCATGGAGTCCACCAGCTCCGCCCGGCCGCCATAGTTCAGGCAGACGTTGAGGACGCCCTGCCGGTTGCCAGCGGTACGCAGCTCGGCGTCATCTATGCGTTCCTGCATGCGCTGCGAGAGCTCTAGGCGCCGGCCGCTGACAACTATCCTGATGCCGCGCTGATTCAGCTCCTCGAACTCGCGCTGGATGGCCTCGTGGAAGAGGCGCATGAGCGCTCGCACCTCGGCCCGCGGCCGCGCCCAGTTCTCAGTCGAGAAGACGTAGATGCTGAGGATCTCGATCCCCATCGATTCGCAGGCATACATCACCTTCTTGATGGCCCGCACGCCAGCTCGATGGCCGAACGTGTGGGGGCGGTTGTGGCGCCGTGCCCAGCGCCCGTTGCCGTCCATGATGATCCCCACGTGGCGCGGCACTCCGTCCGCCGCCCGCTCCGTCACAGTGGCCGCTTCAGCGCCGCGGTCGGCTGTGCTAGTGGACTGCCTTTCCTCTCCCTCGAGCCAGGCTGGCTTGGTCGCGCGTCAGGTCGACAGGCCGGGTTCATCCCGGCCGGATCCCAGCGTCCGCGACGATCAGAGACAAGCTGTCGATTGGGGAGCACGCGGCCCGGCCCGGGCAACCAGCCGACATCCAGGCCCGGCTGGGAGGGGTTCTGGAAGGGGAGGCCTGCCTCCCCTTGCTCCATCTCTCCCTCGAGCCATGCTGGCCTGGTCGCGCGTCAGGTCGACAGGCCGGGTTCATCCCGGCCGGATCCCAGCGTCGGCGTCGATCAGAACAAACTGTCGAGTGGGGTACACGCGGCCTGGACAACCAGCCGACATCCATGCGCGGCCGGGAGGGGTTCTGGAAGGGGAGGCCTGCCTCCCCTTGCTCCAACTCTTCAGACCTCCATTACCTCGGCTTCCTTGCGCTGGGCGATACCCTCGATCTTCGCCACGTACGTGTCGGTGAGCTTCTGCAGACGCTCGCCGGCGCGGCGCGCCTGATCCTCGGCGATCTCCCCCGCCTTTTCCTCCGCCTGGACCCTGTGCAGTTCCTCGCGGCGGATGTTTCGCACAGCCACCCGCGCTTCCTCCGCCCGCTGTTTGGCCATCTTGACGTACTCCCGGCGGCGCTCCTCAGTGAGCGGCGGGATGGGCACCCGGATGAGCTGACCGTCGTTGGCGGGGTTCAGACCGAGGCCCGACTCGCGAATGGCCTTCTCGGTCACTCCCAGCTGGCCGCGGTCGTAGACCTGGACCACCAGCAGGCGCGCTTCCGGGCTGGAGATCTGGGCGAGCTGGTTCAACGGCGTGAGGGTGCCGTAATAGGGAACCTGGACCCTGTCCAGCAGAGCAGGGTTCGCCCGCCCGGTCCTGATCGTCAGCAGCTCATGTTCCAGGTGCTCGAGCGAGCGGCCCATCTTGGCCTCGGCGTCTTTCAGGATGCCGTCTACGGCCATGGCTCAATGTCCTCCCGTGGTCGCTGCCGTCGATGGTTCTACTCGCGACCCCGGCGCTCCGACGAAGGTGCCGATGTTTTCGCCCCGAATCACGCGCTCCAGGTTCCCGGCCTGAAGCAGATCGAAGACAATGATGGGCACGCCGTTGTCCATACAGAGGGTCAGAGCCGTGTTGTCCATCACCTCGATCCCTCGGTTCAGAACCTCCAGGTAATCGAGTCGCTGAAATCTCTCGGCGCTGGGCTCCCGCAGAGGATCGGCTGAGTAGATGCCGTCCACCTTGGTTGCCTTCAGCACCACCTCCGCCTCCAACTCGACAGCTCGGAGGGCGGCAGTAGTGTCAGTCGTGAAGTAGGGATTGCCGCTGCCGCCGGCCAGGATGATCACCCGACCTTTTTCGAGATGCCGGATACCTCGGCGCCGGATGTAGGGCTCGGCCACCTGCGGCATCTGGATGGCGGTCATGGTCCGCGCATGCAGGCCCACCTTCTCAAGGCCCTCCTGCAGGGCGAGGGCGTTGATCACCGTGGCCAGCATTCCCATGTAGTCGCCGGTCGCGCGGTCGAAGCCTCCCTCCTCCGCGTGGCGCCCGCGAAAGATGTTGCCGCCGCCGACCACCAGGGCCACTTCGACCCCAAGCTGGTGCACGCGGGCGACCTGCTCTGCGATGACGCTGACCACCTGGAAGTCGAAGCCGTACTCCTTCCGACCGCCGAGCGCTTCACCACTGAGCTTCAGCAGCACGCGCCGCCAACGCGGTGTCCCTGAGGTCAAGCTAGCCCTCTTTGATGCTGAACCGCTGGAAGCGGCGCACCGTTATGTTCTCCTGCAGCTTGGCCACGGCCGAGGCCACCAGCTCTCTCACAGGAGTGGCGGGGTCGCGCATGTAGGGCTGGTCCAGCAGGCAGGAGTCCTTGTAGAACGCCTCCAGCTGGCCCGCGACGATTTTCGGGATGGCTTGGGCGGGCTTGCCGTCCTGCTCGGCTCTCAGCTGATAGAGCGTCCGCTCCTGCTCGACCAGCTCGCTAGGCACCTCGTCCCGGCTCACCCAGCGGGGCGCGGCCGCCGCCACGTGCATCGCGAGCTCCCGGGCGAGAGTGCGGAAATCCGTGCCCTTGGCGACGAAGTCGCTCTCACAGTTCAGTTCGATCAGCGCGCCGATCTGGGGCGGGTAGTCCTCACTTGTTCGATGCAGGTAGGCCTCGACCACGCCGTTGGAGGTGACGCGATCCGCGCGCTTGGCTGCCTTGGCGATGCCGCGCTCGCGCAAGATCACCACCGCCCTGTCAAGGTCGCCCTGGGCATCCTCAAGCGCTTTCTTGCAGTCCATCATGCCGGCGCCTGTCATGTCTCGCAGCTGCTTCACGCGCTCCAGCGAGATGTCGATCATGCGCGCACCTCCTCGCCGGTGCTCACGAACTCGTCCTCGCTCACGTCGGGGAGATACTCCTCCTCGTCGTCCATGTACTCCTCGAGCAGCTCGTAGCGAGTCGGCTCCAGGAACTCCCGCTCCTCCATCGGGGGCAGGTCGGCGCCGCGCTCGATGGCCAGCTGGCGGCCCTCCAAGCAGGCGTCAGCCATCTTGCTCGTGAGCAGCTTCACAGCCCGGATCGCGTCGTCGTTGCCGGGGATCACCTTGTCGATCAGGTCCGGGTCGCAGTTGGAGTCGGTGATCGCCACCACCGGGATCTTGAGCCGGTTGGACTCCAGCACGGCTATGTGCTCCTTGCGCGGGTCCACCACGAAGACCGCGCCCGGCAGCCTCTTCATGTCAGCTATGCCGTCAAAGTGATACATCAGGCGATCCAGCTCGTCCTGCAGTTTCTTGGCCTCCTTCTTGTTGAGGCTTTCGAACTGGCCTGACTGCTGCATCTTGCGCAGCTGCTGCAGCCTGTCGATCCGCTTCTTGACAGTGCTGAAGTTGGTGAGCATGCCACCCATCCAGCGGCGGTTGACGAAGAACATGCCGCAGCGAGCCGCTTCCGTCTGGATGGTCTCCTGCGCTTGCTTCTTCGTGCCTACAAACAGGACCGGGCGGCCGGACGCAGCCACGCTCTTCACGAAGTCGAGCGCCACGTCGAGCAGCTTCACAGTCTGCTGCAGGTCGATGATGTGAAGTCCGTTGCGGGCAGTGAAGATGTACTGCCGCATCTTGGGATTCCAGCGGCTGGTCTGGTGGCCGAAGTGCACGCCAGCCTCCAGCAGCTGTTTCAAAGAGACCTGAGACATCGACAAGACCTCCTGTTGCCTCCGCCCGCCCACCGTCCGGATCGCACCGGCAGGGGTCTGAAAGGGACGTGCGTGTGTTACTCGGCCGGCCCGAGGGCCGCACCGGCTCTGCCGATTCTACGCAACCCTGCAACACCATCCGCGGCTGCGGCGCTTTCAGCCTCTGGCCCAGCAGCGGCGGCCGGAAAGGCAGCGGACTGCCTTCCCTACTCCGTCAGACCTTGACCTTCTCGCGGCGCAGCCGGGGGCCGGCTGCCTTCTGCGGCCCTTTGCAGCGGGGATAGTCGCTGCACGACTTGAAGGGACCGAAGCGACCCTGCCGCTCCGCCATCGGCTTGCCGCAGAGGGGGCAGGTCTCGCTCAGCAGTTTGGGCTCGGAGGCCGTCTTGGCGCCTGCCGCCCGGGCCGCGTTCCGCCTGTACTTGCAGTCCGGGTAGCGGCTGCAGGAGAGGAACTGGCCGAAACGGCCCTTGCGCTCGATCAGCTCGCCCTCGCCGCACTCGGGACACTTCTCCCCGGTCGGCTTGTTCTGGCTGGGATCAGTGTCGCGCCGGATGTACTTGCACTCGGGGTAGCCGGAGCAGCCAACGAACTCGCCGTAGCGCCCCGTCCGCAGCTGCAGCGGCCGGCCGCACTCCGGGCAGGCCTCCGCCAGCAGCTTGGGCTGAGGGGCTTCGCCGCCAGGCAAGGTCGCCTGCCGGTACTTGCACTTGGGGTATCGGGAGCAGCCCTTGAACGGACCGAACCGGCTTGCCCGCAGGACGAGCTGGCCCTCGTGGCACTCAGGACACTCCTCACCTGTCGCACTGGGCATGGCCTCCGAGGCCTTGCCCAACATCCGTTCCAGCGGGCCAAAGAAGTCACCCACGACTGGCACCCATTCCCGGCGGCCGGCCTCGACCTCGTCCAGGCGCTCCTCCATGGCGGCCGTGTAGCGGTCGTCCACGATCTCGGCGAAGTGCTCGACCATTATCCGGTTCACGCCTTCACCCAGCGCTGTCGGGTGGAGCCTTCGCTCCTTCTGCTCCACATATGTGTGGTCCTGGATGGTGGCCACGATGCTGGCGTATGTCGAAGGACGGCCGATTCCGCGCTTCTCCAGCTCGTTGATGAGCGTGGCCTCCGTGTAGCGCGGGGGCGGCTGCGTGAAGTGCTGCTCGGGCAGCAGCTGGTGGAAGTCCAGCCGCTCGCCCTGCTTCAGGTCAGGCAGCTGTCCGTCCTCATCATCCTCGCCGCGCTGCCAGACGCGGTAGAAGCCATCGAAAGTGAGGACCGAGCCGCTCGCCCGCAGTCCGAACGCGCCTGCCTCGACCTCCGCCGTGGTGAGGGCGTACTGGGCAGGCGCCATCCGGCTTGCGATGAAGCGACGCCAGATGAGGTCATAGACGCGGTACTGGTCTCCACTCAGGTGCTGGCGCACGTCCTCCGGGCGCCGGCCTGGATCGGTCGGACGGATCGCCTCATGGGCGTCCTGAGCGCCCGGCCGGCTCTTCTCCTGGCGGGGCTTGCCCAGGTACTTCTCGCCCGCATTGGCCCTGATCCAGGTTTTCGCCTTCTTCTCGGCTTCCTCGGAAACGCGAGTGGAGTCGGTCCGCATGTAGGTGATCAGGCCCGTAGCGCCCTCGGCGCCCAGATCGACGCCCTCATACAGTTCTTGGGCGAGCCGCATGGTGCGCTTGGGCGCGAAGCGAAGGCGGCTGGAGGCCTCCTGCTGCAGCGTGGAAGTGATGTAGGGCGCCGGCGCGCTCTTGGCGCGCTGCCGGCGCTCCACCCCCGCGACCCGGTACTCCGCCCCCGCCAGCTCAGCGGCGGCCGCCAGCGCCTCGGCCTCCGTCTTGAGCTCGAGCTTGACCTCGGGCTCAGCCAGCCGCCGGTGCAGGCGGGCTTTGAAACGCTGCTCGGAGCCTGCCTGGCTCAAAAGCGCGTCAACCGTCCACGACTCTTCTGCCACGAAGCGGCGGATGTCGTTCTCTCTGTCCACCACCAGGCGGAGTGCCACCGACTGAACACGCCCGGCGCCTATGCCCTTCTGGACCCGCCGCCAGAGGAAGGGGCTGAGCCGGTAGCCGACCAGGCGGTCTACCACCCGCCGGGCTTGCTGGGCGTTGACCAGCCGCATGTCGATCTCTCGCGGGTGCGCCAACGCGTTGTTGACGGCGGCGTCGGTGATCTCGTGGAACTCGATCCGCCGCGGGGAGCGGAGCTTGAGCACCTCACACAGATGCCAGGCAATGGCCTCGCCCTCGCGGTCAGGATCGGAGGCCAGGATCACATCGCTGCGCTTGCCGGCGGCCTTCTTCAGCTCGCTCAGCACCTGCTTGCGGCTGTCCACCACCTCGTAGCGGGGCCGAAAGTTATCCTCGATGTCGACCGCCAGGTCCTTACCCGGCAGGTCTCGGACGTGGCCCATGGAAGCAAGCACGTCGAAGCGATCGCCCAGAAAACGCTTGAGCGTCCTGGCCTTCGCGGGAGACTCGACGATGATCAGACCTGGTGCCACAGCTTCCTATCTACAATGCCGCCGGGCGGTTTGTTCCGCTTCCGGACAGTAGCTCATGACTGCCCATCGCCGCTCGGGCTTCCCCTTCGCAGACGCGCTGGCGGCCCTTCCCGGCAGCGGCTAGCGACGGACGGCTGGCCGGCCCCCACCGCGGGGCAGCCTGACATAGCCGCCCCCCCAGCGGCGGACCGCTCCCTCCAGTTCGAGCCGGCTGAGCCGCGCCATCACATCGGGCAGCGGCAGCTGAAGCCGCGCGGCCAGCTGCCCTACTTCGGCCGGCAGGCTGTCGGAGAGATGCGGCAGCAAGGGATCGCGGCCAAGCTCGCTCTGTCGTTCCAGGCCGAGACCGGCGGGCGGCTGCAGGGGATCGTCCAGCACCGCCAGGTCGCCGCCCAGCTCGGCGACGACGTCGCGGGCGTTCTGAACCAGCCCGGCCCCGTCGCGAAGCAGCTGGTGGCAACCAACGCTCAGCGGCGAGAAAACACTGCCGGGCACTGCCAGCACGGGCTTGCCCAAGCCCAGCGCCGCTTCGGCGGTGATCAGCGCTCCGGAGCCGAGACCGGCCTCCACCACCACGACTACGTCGCCCAGGGCCGCGATGGTGCCGTTGCGGCGAGGGAAGTTCGCTCGCTGCGGCGGCGTCCCATCAGGGAACTGGCTGATGAGGCAACCACCCTGGGCCAGGATCTGCTCTGCCAAACCGGAATGGGAGCGGGGATAGATCACGTCCAGGCCCGTCCCCAGCACAGCGGCTGTGCAGCCGCCAGCCGCCAGCGCACCTCTGTGCGCCGCGCCATCGATGCCCAGGGCCAGCCCGCTCAGCACTACAGCCCCCAACTGGGCCAAGTCTCCGGCCAGCCGTTCCGCCACCGCCTCGCCATAGGGCGTCGGCCGGCGGGCGCCCACCACCGCCACGCGGTGGCCGGGCGGCAGCGGCCAGCGGCCCCTGACCCGGAGGCTCTCCGGCTCAGGCAGCGATCTCATCCAGGCGGTAACCAAGGGCTTCCAGGATGTGGCCGGAGCGGATACGGCCGTCCCCCGCAAGGTCCGCGAGCGTGCGGGCCACCCGCCAGGCACGGTGAAAGCCCCGGGCCGACAGGGTGCGCTCCTCCGACCAGCGCTGGAGCAGGTTTCTGCTGCCCGCCTCGAGTTCAGCCCAGCGCCGCAGACTGGCGCCCGTCAGCTCGCTGTTCAGGCATCCCTGGCGGTCCAGCTGGAGCTGGCGAGCGGCGAGCACGCGCTCGCGCACAAGCACTGATGGCTCCGCCTCGGCCGGACGGCCGAGCAGATGCGGGGGTGTCCGATGCACTGAGACCTGCAGATCGATGCGGTCGAGCAGAGGTCCCGAGAGGGAACGCTGGTAGCTCTGGATGGCGCCAGGGCCGCATCGGCAAGCTCGGCCGGAATCCCCCAGATAGCCGCAGGGGCAGGGATTGGTGGCGGCCACCAGCTGGAACCTGGCCGGATAGGTAACAGCCCCGGCGGACCGGATGAGCGTTACGCGGCCATCTTCCAGAGGCTGGCGCAACGACTGCAGGGAGGCGGCCGGGAACTCGGCCAGCTCGTCCAAAAACAGGACTCCATGGTGGGCGCGAGAGATCTCCCCCGGCCGCGGCAACCCTGTGCCACCGCCCAGCAGACCGGCTGTCGAGATGCTGTGGTGAGGGGCTCGGAAGGGACGCTCCCAGGTGAGAGGCGAAGTGCCCTCCAGCTCGCCCAAAACGCTCCTGACGCGCGCCACCTCCAGTGCGTCGGGCAGATCCAAAGGTGGTAGAAGGCCGGGGAGACAGCGGGCCAGCATGGTCTTTCCGGCACCGGGCGGCCCCGTCATCAGCAGATGGTGGCCGCCGGCCGCAGCCACTTCGACAGCTCGGCGCGCAGCCTCCTGGCCCTGCACCTCGCTCAGATCCCAGGGGCTCTCGATTGTTCCGGCCACCGCCGGCGGCCGGCCCTGGTAGGGGCGGATGGCCTCCCCGCCCAGCAGGTGGTCCAAGACCTGCCTCAAAGTGCGGCACGGATAGATCTCGAGACCTTCGATCAGCGCTGCTTCGGCGGCGTCGACCTCGGCCACGAAGAGCTTCTCCAGCCCCGCTCGGCGCAGCCCCTCAGCCAGGACGAGCACGCCGTCGACGTGGCGCAGACTGCCCTCCAGGGCCAACTCGCCGATGAAGGCCAGCCCGGGTTGGGATGGCTTACCCAGCGCTGCCAGGCAGATGGCAACCGCGATGGCCAGATCGAGGCCGGCGCCGTCCTTGCGCAGTTCCGCCGGCGCCAAGTTGACGGTCAGGCGGCGCTGGGGAAAGGGCAGCCCGCTGTTGCGGATGGCGGAGCGGACGCGCTCCTTCGCCTCCCTGAGAGAGCCGCTGGCCAGGCCCACCAAGAAGAACGCCACGGCGCCAGTGCTCATGTCCACCTGCACCTCAACCGGCCGCCCGGCCAAGCCCTGAACCTGCGCCGCAAACGCCCGTGCCAGCACGACGGGCAGCCTAGCCAGCGGCTGCCGCCGGCGGCAAGGGCGCCTGTGAAGAAGGACGCAATTCGCACACCGGTCCCGACTTCGCTCAGGTAGCTGCGGCGCCGGTGGTGCGGCTCAGCCTTCGAGCCTATCCTCAGGGCTCCAATTGCCCGCCGCGTCGACGTAGCCAGCGGGCTCGTCCGGCTCGTGAGCAAGCACCAGGAGCCAGCGATGCTCGGCAGCCTCGCGCAGGAGCCGCGCCTTCTCTTCCAGACTGCGAAGGACGTCCAGGTCCGCGGCCGGGATCCAGGGCACCCGCAGGTGCGGCCGCAGACCCACCAGGTCGCCGGTCATCGCGCAGGAAAGCTCGTCGGACGCCCGGAACACGACGAGCTGGTGGCCGGGTGTGTGGCCGCCGGTCTGGCGCAGAACCAGGCCCGGCAGGACCTCTGCCTCCCCGCTGACGAACTCCAGGAGACCGGCGTCCGCCACCGGCAGGATGTCCTCGTCGTAGTAGCCGGCCCGCGAGCGGGGGTCGGGCGACAGCGCGAAGTCGAACTCCGCCCGCTGCACGAAGTGCTTTGCCCGCGGAAAGGTGAGCTCCACCTCGCCGCTCGGCGATCGGCGGGTAAAGCCACCTGCGTGATCCCAGTGCAGGTGGGTGCTCGTCACCACATCCACTTCGTCGGGCCGTACGCCGAGCTTCCGCAGTGCAGTCAGCAGCCCCTCCGGCTGCCAGACACCCATCTGCCTGGCTCGCTTCTCGCTCAGCTTGGTGCCGATGCCAGTCTCGCAGACGATCACCCGGCCTCTGTGCCGCACTACCACGCCTATGCAGTCGGTGCGGATCAGGTTCTGCTCGTCGGCCGGCTTCTGCCTCGCCCAGAGAACCTTCGGCACCACTCCGAACGTCGCCCCGCCGTCGCTCCGCCAGCCACCCGCGCGGAGCAGATGGATCTCGAAGTCGCCCAGCCTCATCACTGCAACGTTAGTTTCCTGGACCCTGAGGCCTGGCAGCATCAGGTCCCGGCTGCCGACCGATCATCTCGCGCGCCCGGCTACGTTGAGTAGCCGCAAGCCCTGCTAAAGCAGTAATATCCACCCGCAATGCCTCGCTCCATGTGGAAAGGAACTATCAGCTTCGGGATGGTGAGCATCCCCATTCGCCTCTATGTCGCCACTGAGTCGCACTCCGCGTCGTTCCGCCAGCTCTGCGGCGAGCACATGTCGCCAGTGCGCTACAAGCGCTGGTGTGAGCGGGGCGAGCACGAAGTGCAGTACAGCGAGATCGTCAAGGGCTACCAGGTCGGCGGCGATGACTACGTGGTAATCGAAGACCAGGATCTGGAGAACCTGCCGCTGCCGACGGCGCACACCATCGAGATCGCTGAGTTTGTGCCCGGGACCGACATCCAGGATGGGCTTTACGTCAAGTCCGCCTACTACGTGGAGCCCGAAGACGCGGGTCGCAAGCCCTACCACCTCCTCCGGGAGGCGCTGTCTGCGACGGAGATGACGGCAGTCGCCAAAGTGGCCTTCAGGGATCGAGAGCACCTCTGCAGCCTGCAGCCGCACGAGGAGATGCTGATCATGAACACTCTCCACTGGCCGGATGAGATCCGGTCCACAGAAGGCTTGAAGGGGCTCGCCGAGGACGCCGTGAAGATCAGCCCCAAGGAGCTGCAGATGGCCAAGAGCTTGGTTCAGAGCCTGGCCGAGGAGTCCTTCGATCCCAAGCGCTACACGGACGAGTACCACGAGGCGCTGATGACCATCGTCAACGCCAAGGTGGAGGGCGCCCAGGTCGTGGAAGCACCGGAGCCGTCGGCTGCGCCTAAGGTTATGGACCTGATGGAAGCACTGAAGGCCTCGGTCGATGCAGCCAAGAAGCAGCGCGCCGACAAGTCGCCGCCGGCCGCCAAGCCCGCCGCTCGCAAGAAGGCCTCATAGCCGGCTCAGCCGTCGTGGCTGACCAGCTCAGCATCGAGCTGGACGGCTTCCCGGAGCAGATCCGGCCCATGCAGGCCGTCTCCGCAGAAGCGCCCTTCCGCTCCCCCGACTATCTCTTCGAGGTGAAGTGGGACGGCTTGCGCTGCATCCTCTTCGTCGATCCGGAAGGCGCCGTGCGCGTTCAGGACCGGGCCCTGACCGATCTCACAGCTGTTCTGCCCGAGCTGGCCCAGCTCGGCCGGCAGGTGAAGCAGCCGGCGATCATCGACGGCGAGCTGGTCGCCACCGATGAGGAGGGGCGCCCGGATTACGGCCGCCTGCGCCGGCGCCTCGCCGCCGGGCGCCCCGAGGCGGAGCAGATTTCACTGGGCTTTCTCGCCTTCGACCTGCTGTTCGCTCAGGGCCGCTCGCTCCTCCGCCAGCCGCTCGTCCGGCGCCGGGCGAGGCTCAAGAAGACTGTCACGACGGGCGGCCACCTGTTCGTCCCCGACCATATTGAGGGCGAGGGAGCTGAACTCTTTGAGGCCTGCCTCGAGCGTGGCTTGGAAGGGATAGTGGCCAAACACCGCAGCAGTCCCTACGTGCCAGGCCAGCGCAGCCCTTTCTGGCTGAAGATCAAGGCTGTGAAGAGCGATGACTTCGTGGTTGTGGCCTCGACTCCCGGCGCAGGCGGCGAGCCGTTCGGCGCGCTTCTGGTCGCCTACCACGAGCAGGGCCGCCTCCTGCCCTGCGGGGCGGTGGTGGGCGGTTACGACGACGCCGCCGCCTCTCTTCTCGCCAAGGAGCTCGCTCGGCTCGCGACCGATGAGTGCCCGCTGCTGCCGCCTCCGGTCGTAGCGGGCGCGGTGCGCTGGTGCCGCCCCGAATTGGCGATCAGCGTGCGCTACTCAGAGTGGGCGCCCGACGGCACGCTGCGCTTCCCCATCTTCAACGGCCTGCGCCCAGAGGTCCATCCCGCCGAGTGCGTGCGCCACCGACCGCGGGTGGTGCTTCCCGGCCGGGCGGCCGCCGACACACCTGCCCACCAGTTGACGAGGTTTCCCTTCTAGCCTGTCCGGTCCCCGAGATCTTAAGAAGCCGCGCAGGCATTTTGCGTCCTCCCCCCGCGGCGCGGGGGAGGCTCGGAGGGGGCGTCAGCGGCCCGCCTTGCCCGACGCCCTTCGGTGAGACCTTGCGTCCAAGGTCCGTCCAACCCCTCTCGGGCGGCCAGGAGCTGCGGCGAGATGCCCAGGACCGAAATGGCGGCTGGTCCAGGCTGCAATCCAAGGCCCCGCACCTGCCGTCCCCCGGGGCGGGGGGGAGGACGACCTCAACCAAGAGCGTCTCAGCTACTCGCGGACCGGACCTTCTAGACGACTAGCCGAAGGTGGTTTCGATCAACTGCGGCTGGCTGCCCGGTTGGACGGCGACGACCGCGAAGTCGATGCGGCCGCGCCAGCCGGACAGCGCCCGGTACTCGGCCAAGGCGGCCAGCAGCGCCCGGCGCTTGCGCACGCCGACTGCCTCCAGTGGACTGCCGTAAGCCGAGCTGCTGCGGGTCTTCACCTCGACGACAAGCAGCCTGTCTCCGCGCCGGCAGAGGAGATCGATCTCGCCCCGCCGGGCGAGGAAGCCGCGGCCCAGGATGCTGTAGCCATGGGCCTGCAACAGCGCAGCCGCCGCCTCTTCACCCCAGCGGCCCAGGGCTCGCGCCCGTTCGGCCCGGGCAACGCTGACGGGCTCAGCTTCAGGCCTGGCCATCGGCCCTGCGGAGCGCCAACGCCGAGCGGATCGGCGCCCAGGACATGCGGTGGATGGGACTCGGTCCCAGCCGCCGCAGAGCCTGGCGATGAAAGGCGGTGGCGTACCCCTTGTGGACTGCGAAACCGTAGCCGGGGTACTCGCGGTCGTACTCGACCATGGCTCGATCCCTGTGCACCTTGGCCACTATGCTGGCCGCCATGATCGAGGCGGAGGTCGCATCGCCCTTGATGACGCACATCTGCGGCAGCGGCAGGTCGGGTGCGTCCCAGGCGTCGATCAGGAGGTAGTCGGCGGGGAGGGCAAGCGCCCGCACAGCGCCCTCCATGGCTCGCTGCCGAGCCCGGGTGAGCCCGAACCGATCGATGTCCGCCGGCGGCACTTCGAAGACCGCCCAGCTCACAGCGCGGCGCCGGATCACCCTGTCCAAGCGTTCTCGCTCTAAAGGCGTGAGCTTCTTGGAGTCGTCGAGACCGCTCAGACGGTCGCCGAGACGGAGCACCACCGCCCCTGCCACCGCGGGCCCGGCCAGCGGCCCCAGGCCCACCTCATCGATGCCAGCCACGCATTGGTAGCCCATCTCCCGGGCCATGCGCTCTGAGGCCCACAGCTCGGGACGGCGGCGTCGTTTCACGGTCACCCAAGTCTGCCTCAGCCCTGGCGGGGAGACAACGCCATCTGTGAAGACCAAGCCGTGTCGTGAGGAAGATCGGACACGGAACGTTCGGTCGGGTCAGTGAGGAATGAACCCCAAGTACCTCACCGGCCCATTGAACCCCGAAGCCAAGGCGGTCGGGGTGGCTAGCTGATCGTCGGAGAGGAGTTGAACCGGCATGCTCGCACAACGGACGCGACGCCGGCTAGTGGCACGGGCTCACTGAAGGGTGAAGCGCGCGGCATAGCGTCGTTGCCACGGTGTCTCGACGGCGCGGGCGTCGTAGTTCCGACGCACGAAGGCCACCACCTGATCGGCTGGGACTCCGTCGATGACGGCGAGACAGGCCAAGGCCGTACCGGTTCTCCCACGACCGTCACCGCATGCGATTTCGACGCGCTCGGCCGAGGCTCGGTGCCAGGCCTCCGCGAGGAGGTCCCTCGCCTGCGACCGGTCGCTGGGCAGCCAGAAGTCAGACCAGCGCAACCACTGGCTCTCCCATGGGGTGCCAGGCGGTGACTTGCCCAGGAGGTAGACGGCGAACGTGGGGTCTGATCCCGGCGGCAGCGCCCAACGCAGGCCACGGCCCCGCACGAGGCGACCGGATGGCAGGCGAAGAACGCCGACGTCTGACGGGTTCCAGAGTTCAGCCAATAGGCCACCGTTAGCGTTGGGCTGACTCAAGGCGCCGAGGGTTCAGCCTTCGACCTACTCGGCGTCCTCTTCCGGGAGCCATTGGCGGTACCTGGTCGGCTTGAAGGCTACCGGGCAACGCCCCCCGTGGCCTACTCGGCGTCCTCTTCGGGGGCTGCGCTCGTCGCCGCCAAAGAAACCGCTTGGCGCCGATTCGTGCGGCTTCGCTGGGCTTCGGCCTTGCTGCCCGTGCCGCCCTCGCGGCGCTCCTTGATCCGCGCGTCCTTGCCGATCTTGCTGCGCAGGTAGTAGAGCCGCGCCTGCCTGACCTGACCGTGCCGCATCACCTCCACCTTGTCGATGCGGGGTGAGTGCAAGAGGAAGGTGCGCTCGACGCCAACACCGTTGGCCACACGCCGGACAGTGAAGTTGCGCTTCAGGCCACCCCCGGTGACCCGGATGACGAGTCCTTCCAGCACCTGGATGCGCTCTCGCGTGCCCTCCACCACCTTGGCGTGGACGCGAACTGTGTCACCGGGCCGGAGCTCCGGGACATCCTCTTTCAACTGCTCAGCTTCGAGCTGATCGATGACGCTCATCTCAACCTCTCAAGTCTTCTCGTTCATCAGGGATTCTCTGTAGACGGTACAGGGCGGCGGGCGTGCTGGCGCCGCCAGCGCGCGATGGCGGCGTGATCGCCGGACAGAAGCACCTCGGGCACCCGGAGGCCCCTGTACTCCGCCGGACGGGTGAACTGCGGCCAGCCGCCCGGTTCGGGCGCGAAGGTGTCCTGATTCAGGGACTCCTCAGCCCCCACCACCCTCGGCCGCAGCCGCGCCACAGCATCGATCAGGACCATCGCCGGCAGCTCGGCGCCGCTCAGGACATAATCGCCGATCGAGACCTCGCGCGCCCCCAGGGCCTGCCGGACCCGGTCGTCGATCCCCTCATAGCGACCGCAGACGATGATCAGACCCGGCGACTCGCTCAACTGAGCGGCCAACCGCTGATCCAGCCGCTCACCCCAGGGCTCGAGGAGGACCACCGGGCCCGAGTTCTCGGTTCGGATCGACTCCACTGCGCTGACGATCGGTTCGGGTTTCAGCACCATCCCGGCCCCACCTCCAAAGGGGGCGTCATCGACCTGCCGGTGCCTGTCCTGAGTGTGGTCGCGCAGGTCGTGGGTTCGCAGCTCCAAGAGCCCGCAGCGAAGCGCCCTGCCCACCACGCCGAAGCCGGCCACCACCCGGATCAGCTCGGGGAAGATACTCAGCACGTCGATACGAAAAGCGGCTGAGGCGGAAGCCGGCTTCAGCACGAGTCCTCAGTCTCCAGCAGCCAGTCGGCGACAGTGACGCCCTTGCCGCTGAGGTCGACTCGCAGGACGGCGCCGGAGGTCGCCGGCACGAGGTGCTCGGCGCGCCCATCCCTCACGACCCAGACGTCGTTGGCAGGCAGCATCTGGACTTCGCTCAGCACCCCCAGGGGCCTGCCCGATTCGGTGCTGACCGGCAGTCCCACGAGATCGTGGTGGTACCAGGTGTCCGCGGGCAGCTGGTGAACCGCAGCCTCGGGAACCTCTAGGTAGCCACCCCGCAGCCGTTCGGCTGAAGAGCGATCCTCGATTCCGGCCAGCTTCACCACAAAGCCGGCCGGGCTCTCGCGACTCCACTCGATCGTTTCTCTGTTGCCCCTGATCAGGAGCTGCGAACCAGGCGCAAAGCGATCGTTGAAATCGGTGAACGACTCAACCTTGACTGCTCCCCGGAGACCGAAGACGCCAGCCACCCGACCGACCCTGACCATCGATGGTCCTTGTCAGCGACCTGTCACCAGGTCCACGAACACTCGCTTGCGCTCGCGCAGCGAGGCGACTCGGATCAGGGTTCGCAGCGCTTCGATGTTGCGGCCGGACTTACCTATCAGCCGACCCAGGTCCGCCTCCGCCATCTTCACCTTCAGCGCGGTCGTGCCGCGGCCCCGCTCAACAGCCCGCACCTCCACTTCGCCCGGACTGTCGGCAGCTGATTGGGCAATGAACTCGACAAGAGCCTTGTAATCGGTCTCCGAGCCGCTGGGAGCGTCAGAGCGGGGGTAGGCACCCTCGCCCCGGCCGCCGAAGTCGCGGCGGCCACCGAAGGAGCCGCCACGCCTAAACGGAGGCCGGCTTTCGTTCTGCATGTCGCTCCAGAATCCCCTCTCTCTTGAGCAGGACGCGAGCCGAGTCGGAGGGCTGGGCGCCCTGACCGAGCCAGCGCAGCGTCTTCTCCTCGTCGATCTTTACAGTGGCCGGGTCGGTCAGCGGGTCGTAGTAGCCCAACTGCTCGATGAACCGACCGTCGCGTGGCGACCGCGCGTCAGCCACCACAAGGCGGTAGAAGGGACGCTTCTTGGCGCCTCTTCTCGTCAACCTGATCTTGACCAAATCTGAATCCTCCTGAAGATTGCGGGGCTGAACGGCCGGCTCAGCCGAATAGACGGCCCAGGCCGCCGAGGTTGCCTACTCCGCGGGGCCTGCCGCCTTTCTTGCCGGTCCCCAAACCTATACCCATCTGCTTCAGCACCTGCTGCATCTGCTCGCGCGCTTTCAACACCCGGTTGACATCGGTGACGGTGGTTCCGCTGCCGGCCGCCACGCGCCGGCGGCGTGAGCCGTCCAGGAGCTGGGGCCGGCTGCGTTCCTGCAGCGTCATCGACAGGATGATCGCCTCCATCCGCTTGACCTCGGCCTCTGGGTTGACGTCGGCCAGCTGTCCCTTCAGCTGATTGCCGCCAGGCAGCATCTCGACCACCGAGGCAACCGAGCCCATGCTCTGCAGCTGCTTCAACTGCAGCAGGAAGTCGTCGAAGGTGACGTGCCCCGTGCGCAGGTTCTTCTCGACCTTTTCCGCCGCCTCGCGATCGACGCTGCGCTCGGCCTTCTCGATCAGGCTCAGCACGTCCCCCATGCCCAGAATGCGAGAGGCCATGCGGTCGGCTCGGAACACCTCCAGGTCGCCGGGCTTCTCGCCCACTCCGGCAAACCGCACTGTCTGCCCGGTTGCGTACTTGAGCGACATCGCGGCGCCGCCCCTGGCATCGCCGTCGAGCTTGGTCAGGAGAACCCCGTCGATACCCACCGCTTCGTGAAAGGACTGGCCCGTGCGGACTGCCTCCTGCCCAGTCATGGCGTCAGCCACGAGCAGCGACTCTGTGACCGGCACGGCCTCTCGCAGCCGGCCCAGCTCGGCCATCAGCTCTTGATCCACCACCTGCCGACCGGCGGTGTCCAGGACCACGAAGTCGTGCCCGGTGCGCCGCGCCTCGCTGAGCGCCTGCTGCGCCAGGTCCTCCACCGCTCCCTGGCCGGAGAAGAAAGCTATGCCTTCCCGCTCAGCCAGCACCCGGAGCTGCTCGGTGGCGGCGGGCCTGCGCAGATCGAGCCCCACCACCATCGGTCGGTGCCCCTCCCGCTTCGCCAGGAGCGCCAGCTTGACCGACGTGGTCGTCTTGCCGGAGCCCTGCAGGCCGCAGAGCATCAACACAGTCGGCGGCTGGGCGGCATAGCGCAGACCCGTCGCATTGCCACCCAGGAGTTCGACCAGTTCGTCCTGAACCGCCTTCACCACCTGCTGGGCAGGGGTCAACGCTTCGCTCAGCTGGACGCCGACCAACCGTTCGCGGACCCGGGCCACGAAGTCCTTGACCACCTTGAAGTTGACGTCCGCCTCCAGCAGCGCCAACCTGACCTCGCGCAGGGCGGCGTCGACCTCCTCCGGCCGCAGGACGCCGCGCCCGCTCAGGCGCTTTAGGACCCCACCCAAGCGCTCGCTCAAGCTTTCGAACATCAGAGCACTTTACCGAGCGCATGTTCGGCGGCGGCCGGGGGCAGGGATCGGTGAGCCAGCGAGTCCGCTCTCACCGCGGTGTCAGAACTCACCTGACGACAGCTCCCGTTCAACGCCTTCCAGGCGAGCTCGCAGCCGGGCCAGTTCCCGCGCCAGCGCGGAGTGCTGATTCTGCCGCGCTCGATCGGCGGCCAGCAGGCCCAGCCGGGTGTCGTAGTCCGCCAGAGACTGGCTGCTGCGCCGGATCAGATCGTGCACCGCGGCGCGTGAAGTTTCTTGGCTGCGAGCGATTTCCGAGATTGACCAGTCCTGCCTCAGATAGAGGTTGAGAACCTGCTGCTGGTGCTCCGTCAACAGGGCTCCATAGTGCTCGAAAAGGGCTATCTGCAGTTCACGTGAGGCGAGACTGTCAAGGATCACTACTTGACACATTATCACAGTTCGCTGCCCAGTTTTCAGAACGCGAACAAATGTGCGTGAATGGCGACTATTTCGGTACTAGTTGACACACGAGGTGTAAAGGTGTCATCCTTGCGGTGTGGTGGGTAAGCAAATACTTGTAGCTTCGTTCGCATTCGTAGCCGCTGCACTGGCAGCCAGCGGCAGTACAGCCTCGGCTTACACGGTCCAGCCGGGAGAGGATCTCTGGCAGATCTCCCAGCGCAGCGGTGAACCGGTTTCGAGGCTGGTCAGCGAGAATCGGTTGGGAAACGCCAACCAGGTGAGCGCGGGGCAGAATCTGAAAGTGACAGGCAATCCCGCGGCGAACCAACCGTCAGCCTCGGCTGCGGGTGGGCGGACTTACACGGTGCGCCAGGGTGACACCTTGTATCGCGTCTCCCGCCGGACGGGTGTGCCGGTGTCCCTGCTGGCTCAGCTGAACCACCTGAGTGACCCCAATCACCTCCGGCTCGGTCAGGTCCTGAGTCTGGCCGCCGCACCGGGCCCGGCACCCAGCGGGGCCCAGCCGAGCGGGAACCCGGCACCGGCGGCAGCACCGCCTCGCGACTCCACGCACGGCGAGCAGGCCAAGCAGATCCTGCGCCGGGCGGCGGCCCAGCTGGGCGTCGAACCGGCCTTCGTGCTCGCGGTGTCGGAGTGGGAGAGCGGCTGGAACCAGGCAGCCCTATCCCCCACCGGCGCCGTCGGCCTGATGCAGGTGGAGCCTTACACGGCTGACTGGGCAGGGCCGGCGCTGCTTGGCCGTCGGGTGGACCTGAACAATCCGCACGACAACGCCCTGCTGGGGACCGCCTTGCTCCGCAAGTACCTCAGCGACTTCCACGGCGACAAGACGCTCGTCCTCGCCTCCTATTACCAGGGCGAGAGCGCCACCCAGAAATCAGGCATCTACCCTGGCAGCCACACGTACGTCGACGGCATTCTGCGCCTCTACCACCGCTACTCCAACAGCTGAGACAGAACCGCGAAGGTAGGGCTCTCGCTAAGCCCTGCCTTGTCGCTGGCGCCGCGCATGACCACCAGTTCCAGCCCACATTGGAGCAGCCGGTGCTCAATCGCCTCCGGCCAGGTCAGCTGCACCTCAGCCTGCTGGGTCCACTTGCCGCCGAGGTAATCGACCTCCAGCTGAACTCTGTCTCCGCTCGTGGCAAGCACCCTCACACCGGGCCCTGGCGAAGCCAGCAGCCAGTGCGGATTCAGCAGCTCGAAGGCCAGCCAGCGGCTGCTGAGCGACGCTGCCCGGCGCAGCAAGGACTCCGTCTGCAGCAGGCCCGACGGGGCCATAACCAGTGGAAAGCGAGTCGTCAGGGACACGTCTTCGAGTCTGGCCCGCAGCAACCGCAGGCCAGGCGACCGACGGCGGAGGATGGCCAACATGCCGGGATGGGCGTCCACCCCCACCAATTCCACGCCGGCCCGAAGTAACGGCAGGGCCAGCCGGCCGGCGCCCACCCCGAGATACAGCACAGACCCGCCGGCCGCACGGCACCAGGCGAGCCAGGGCTCCAAATCCTCAACCTCCGGCAGCTGGCCGTAAAGCTGGGCAAAGCCCGGATCAGGCGCCAGCGGATCGTCGCGCACGAGGTGGGCGGGCGGCACTGCTGAAGGTTAGACTTCCAGCGTGCTCACCGCCGTGACCTTGATCCAGGCCACCCGGGAGGGACTCGCCGAACTCGGGCCGGCGCTGGCCGCCGCTCAAGGCGTCGCCGAGGTCTACACGGTGACCGGGGAGTGGGACTTCGTGGTGATCATCAGAGTCCGCCAGCACGACGAACTGGCGAGCGTGGTGATGCACGGATTGTCGCCTCTCAAGGGCATCGAGCGGACTCAGACAATGGTTGCCTTTCAGCAGTTCTCCCGGCATGACCTGGAGGCGCTGTTCGGGGTCGGTCTCGAGGCGGAGCGGTAGCAGCCGGGGCCGGCTACCTACCCCTGGCCCTGGCGGCCGCCCGCGCTGGAGCCGCAGTCCTGCAGCGGGCGGGTCTGAGCCGTCACACTGCCGATCTGAAGGCGGCCGGGGACTACGTCACCCGCTTTGATCGCGAGAGCGAGGAGGCGATCGTGGAGGTGCTGGCGACCGGGGCTCCCGGCATTCCGGTGCTGGCCGAGGAGTCAGGCGGGAGCCAGGCCGAGACCAGGTGGGCGGTCGATCCGCTGGACGGCACCACCAACTTCACCCGCGGGCTGCCGCTGGTAGCGGTTTCGGTGGCCCTGATCGGGGACGGTCTACCCGAGGTGGGCGTCGTCATCGGCCCCTGGCTGAGCTTCGAGGCAGCCGCCGAGCGCGGTGGCGATCTGCTCCTCAACGGACAGCGCCTGGACCGCCGGCCCGACCCAGCGCCTTCTGGCGCCGTGCTGGCCACGGGCTTCCCCTTCCGCCGCAAGGATCGCCTCCATCGCTACGAGCCGATGCTGGCCGGGGCTCTGCGGCGGTTTGAAGACCTGCGCCGGCCTGGCGCGGCCGCGCTCGACCTGGGCTGGACAGCGACCGGCGCCCTGGACGGCTTCTTCGAGTTGGGGCTGGGCACCTGGGATATGGCGGCTGGCGCCTGCCTGGTGCTGGCGGCGGGCGGCCGCGTCAGCGACTGGTCAGGTGGCGAGCAGTGGCTGCGAAGCGGCGACATCCTGGCCGGGCCGCCCCGGGTGCACGAGGCCCTACTCGAACTGGCCCAGCAATCGTCGCAGCGGTAGATCCACCAGGCTCCGCCACTGCTGGCGAAGCGCCGCTCCAGCCGGCACCGAGGCCCGGCGGCCGATTCTGGGCAGGGTCCGGCGCTCCAGCACCGCCTGCCGGAAATCGGCCGCTGTCCGGCCCGGATACTCAGTCAGAGCCCGGCCCAGATCATGGCCGCCGAAGTGGCTGTCACTGGCGCCGATCAGTGCCCCCACCCGGTCGCCGTGATCGGCACAGAAGCGCTCCAGCCGGCGCCGCCGAGCAGCGCCGAGCGGCGCGGTGTGAACGAGTTCGATGCCGTCCAGCCGATGCGTCTGCAGCAGCGCAACGAGTGCGTCAGGCTGGCAGGAGGCGAAGTACGTGGGCATGAAGGGATGGGGCAGGATGGCCAGGCCGCCCTGGTCCTGGATCGCCTCGACGGTGGCCGCCAAGGTCTGGCCGCTCTTCACAGGTGTCTTCAGGAACCAGCCGACCAGGTGGGTTTGGGCCGGCCAGCGGGTTGTCACTTCCTGGCCGGCGACCACCACCAAGCCCGCCTCCTCACCGCGCGACTGCGTCTCACGCACTGCGGCCATGGTGTCGTGATCGCAGACGGCGATGAGATCCAGGCCCAACGCCACCGCAGCTCCGACCAGTTCACTCTGGCTGACCATTCCGTCTGAGGCAGTCGTGTGGCAGTGGGGGTCGGCGACTCCCATCAGCCGAAGACCGTCTCGGCAAAGCGCTGCACCTCGAAGGGCCCCAGATCCGCCAGGCCCTCGCCCACGCCGATCATCTTGGTCGGCACCCCCAGCGCCTGCTCGATGGCGACCAGGGCCCCGCCCTTGGCTGTGCCGTCAAGTTTGGTCACCACCAGGCCGCTGACTGGCAGGGCCTGGTTGAATCCCTGCGCCTGGACCAGATTGGACTGGCCCAGACTGCCGTCCAGGACCAGGAGGGATTCATGGGGAGCGCCGGGCAGCGCCTTGCCGGCCACGCGGCCGATCTTGGCCAGCTCTTGGAGCAAATTCTGCTGGGTCTGGAGCCGGCCTGCCGTGTCCACCAGCACCACACCGTGGCCGCGCCGGACGGCGCTCTGCAGCCCATCGAAGACAGCGGCGCCGGGATCCCCACCCGGCTGGCCGGCAAAGCAGGGTACGCCAGCTCGATCCGCCCAAACCTGCATCTGCTCGATCGCTGCGGCGCGGTAGGTGTCGGCGGCCACCACCAGCGGGTTGAAGCCGTCCTGGCTCAACAAATAGGCGAGCTTGCCGATGGTGGTCGTCTTGCCTGAACCGTTGATGCCGTAGAAGAGCACGCAGGAGGGTCGAGCGTCGATGAACAGGCCGCGCGGGCGCTGTGACATGGCCGCCGCCAGCTCCTGCACAAGTGCTTGGCGAGCGTCCTCCAGCGTTCGAGGCTTGCGCTGCCGGACCCCGGCCGTGATGCGGGCAGCGAGCGCGGGGCCCAGATCGCCGCCCACCAGCAGCTCCTCCAGCTCGTCGTAGAAGCCGGGCTCCAGCGGACTGCCGGCGGCGTGCAAGCCGTCCTGAAAGAAGCTGCGCGTGCGGGTGGCGACGCGCTCCCAGATGGATGGCACGGCTACGATTGTGCAGGCAATGGCGGTTCTGGCCCCCGACCCAGGCAGATCCCATCAGATCCCAGCGGTAACTGAATTGAGCTGATGGGACACTAAGTTGCCCGGCCCCAAGTACTTCGATCCCAGCCGACCTCCCCGGCGCGAGCCTGAGTTCGGCACCGCCGGCCAGGCGGACCTGCCGGCCTTCCTGGGCATCATGCGAATCGTCCACGAGCCGCCGATGGCAGGCTCCTTCGCCCGCCTGCTCACCGATGAACCGCTGCCCGGCGACCTGGTGCCGCTGGCCCATCTCTTCGAGGAGGTCTCGACCCTGGCGGTCCACCGCCTGATTTCGGAGGATCTGCTCTTCGACGCCTTCGCCATAGATCTCTACTGGGAACAGCTGAAGGCGACCATTCAAGGCGTGCGCGAGAGTTCGAGCAACCCCAAGTTCTGCGAGAATTTCGAGATCTGTGCTGACTTGGCCCGCACCTATCGCGAGCTGAGACCCGCCAAGGCGCCGGACCACCCGAGGTAAGTGCCTGCCTGAAGACACGGGCCGTGCAACCAGTCAGCTGCCCGGGGCTGCTTACCGGCGGGCGGGCGTCTTACCAAGGTTTTACCTCCCCCGTATCGCTTCCTGGCAGACGTAGCTAAGTCTGCTGACCATGTGCCACCGACGCGCCCTTCCGCTCCTCGCCCTCAGCGCAGTCTTGCT
Source organism: Candidatus Dormiibacter sp. (assembly GCF_050999135.1). NCBI lineage: Bacteria > Bacillati > Candidatus Dormiibacterota > Candidatus Dormibacteria > Candidatus Dormibacterales > Candidatus Dormibacteraceae > Candidatus Dormiibacter > Candidatus Dormiibacter sp. The sequence continues at coordinate 104,282 of NZ_JBPCPN010000027.1, forward strand.
GGCGGCCTGCTCCCAGCAGCAGGCGCCGCCGGCGTCAGTTAGCGGCATCCACAAGATCCAGCACATAGTCGTCGTCATGCAGGAGAACCGCTCCTTCGACGAGTACTTCGGCATGTATCCGGGAGTTGACGGCCTGCCTCGCCAGAACGGGCAGTTCACCGTCTGCTCGCCCGACGCCAGGGGCAGCTGCATCAAGCCGTTTCACGACCCCAATGACATCAACTCCGGCGGCCCTCATGGACAGGTGGATGCCACCGCCGACATCAATGCCGGCAGGATGGATGGCTTTGTGAAGCAAGCGGAAAAGGGGGCGCGTGGTTGCCAGGACCCGAACGATCCGGCCTGCACCAACGGCGCGCACGAGGACGTCATGGGCTACAAGGACGCGCGCGACATCCCCAACTACTGGGCCTACGCCCAGGCTTACACGCTGCACGACCACATGTTCGAGCCGAACGCGTCGTGGAGTCTGCCTGAGCACCTCTTCCTGGTCTCCGAGTGGGCTGCCAAGTGCTCCAACGCCAAGGATCCGCAGAGCTGCCTCAACGCTCTCCAGAACCCCAACAACCCAGGCGACTCGAGCACCAAGGCCAAGACGCAGAGCGGCCCCGTAAACCCGCTCTACGCCTGGACCGACCTCACCTACCTGCTTCACAAGAACAACGTCAGCTGGAAGTACTACGTCGCCACCGGCACCGAGCCCGACTGCGAGGACCCCAGCCAGAACACCTGCGTCCAGAAGAAGCAGAACGCCGGCACACCGGGCATCTGGAATCCCCTTCCCTGGTTCAGCACAGTCCACGACGACGGCCAGACCCAGAACATCCAGGATCTGAACCACTTCACAGACGACGCCAAGAACGGCCGACTGCCGGCAGTCTCCTGGATAGTGCCCAACAGCAAGACCAGCGAGCACCCGCCGGCGAAGGTCAGCGACGGCCAGTCCTACGTGACAGGGCTGATCAACTCGATCACGCAGAGCCCCGATTGGAGCTCCACCGCTGTCTTCCTCTCCTGGGACGACTGGGGCGGTTTCTTCGACCATGTGACGCCGCCCGAGGTCGACCAGAACGGCTACGGTCTGCGCGTACCCAGCATGGTGATCAGCCCCTACGCCAAGCCTGGTTTCATCGACCACCAGGTCCTGAGCCATGACGCCTACGCCAAGTTCATCGAGGACGACTTCCTGGGCGGCCAGCGCCTCGACCCCAAGACTGACGGACGGCCGGATCCCCGGCCGACCGTCCGCGAAGCTGCCACCCAGCTGGGGGATCTGCAGAAGGACTTCGACTTCAACCAGAAGCCGCTCAAGCCGCTGTTGCTCAGCCAGTCACCCCAGCCGGGTCCCGCCTCCAGCCCGTGAGATGAGCAACTGCAGCTGCTCCCGCGACGGCAGTTCTCTAGCAGGCCGACGAAAAAGGGCTTCGGGCCTGCGGCCTCGTCGGCACCTTGGCGCCCATGCGGCCCATCTTCGGGCTTATTTTCTGTGCTTCTCGTTCACGCATCGTTCAGATGCGCTCACTCCGGTGCTCGAAAAAGCACCCGAATCTGGACCACCTGGATCGCCAAATCACTCGACGACCCTTTTCATCACCCTGCTAGGCGGTGCGGGCGGCGGCCGCTCGGCCGACCGGCTGGACATCCTGCAGGCGCACTGAGACCAGGTGCGAGCAGCCGCTCTCGTCCAGATGAACACCAAACAGGGCCGAGGCACTGGCCATGGTCAGGTGGTTGTGGGTGATGATCATCAGCTGGCGAGTGCGGCCCAGGCGCTGCAGCACCTCGCCGTAGCGCGCGACATTGGCGTCGTCAAGAGCGGCGTCCACTTCATCCAGGATCGTGAAGGGTGCCGGGTTGATCTCCTGCAGCGCGAGCACAAGGGCGAGCGCTGTCAGCGAGCGCTCACCGGAGGAAAGCAATGACACGTTCTGCAGCCGCTTCCGCGGCGGCTGAACCAGGATGTCGAGGCCGCTGCGAGGGCCCTCCTCTCCGGGCACATGCTTCAGCGTCCCCCGTCCCCCCGCCGTCAGCTCGCCGAAGAACTCCTCAAAGTTGGCAGCCACTGCACCGAAGACCGCGTCGTAGCGACTCTCCTCCTCGGCGCGGAGCTTCTCGATCAACTGCTCCAGATCGGCCCGGGCCGCTGTGATGTCCTGCAGCTGGCTGCACAGCGTGCTGTAGCGCTCCTCCAGCTCGCTGAACTCGGCCTCGGCCAGGGAGTTGGTGGGACCGATCTCGGTCAGCCGGCGCTCCAGCTGCTTCATCTCCCGCTCTCGAGCTTTGCCGCCCGGTACCTCCTCGGGCGCCAGCCCCTCTGGCATCCGCGCCCGAAGCTCCTCCATGCGGGCAGCGCAGAGCTCGGCCTCGCGGCGATGCAGGCCGATGGTGCCCTCCAGGGTGCTGACGCGAAGCCGCGCTGCGACCCGAGCCTCCTCTTTGGCCACCAACGCTTTCGCCGCCGCCGCCAGCTCCTCTTCCTCGTCCGGCTGGGAGGCCTCGACCCGGGCCAGGTCCAGCCGCGCCTGCTCCACCGCCTGCGCGAGTCGGCCCAGCCCCGCTTCGGTAGCTGCGGCTTCGCCTTCTGCCACCGCCAACCGTTGGCGCTGCGCCGCGATCGCCCGCTCCAAGTCAGCGCTGTCTCGCTCCAGCCGGGCGGATTGGCGGCGCAGATCTCCGAGCCGCTCGCGCCAGCGCAGCCTCTCGAGCTCCAACCGGCGGAGTTCGGCGCGGTGCTCCTCGAGCCGACGCCTGTGCAGCTCGTCCGCCTGCGTCAGCTGTTCCGCCTCGGCGCCCGCGCGGCCAGCTGCGAGCTCCAGGTCAGGCAGCCGGGCGGACTCTCGCTGCTCAGCCTCGGCGGCGGTCCGGATCTGCGCCAGCAGCTGTTCGAGACGGCTGCGCTCGCTTGCCTGGGCTCGGAGCAACTGCACCCGGCGCTGGGCCTGGCGGCTTTCTGCCTCGCGCTCGACCGCGCCGCTCGCCAGCGGCTCGAGACGCTGCAGCTCGTGCACCAACTGGCGCCGGCGCGCGGCGTTCGCCACCCGCGGGTCGTGTCCCGATCGCAGCAGACCGGGCTCGGCGTACGTGCCGTCGAGGCTCACCTCGCGGCCGATCACCCTGCTGCCCAGCAGCCTGCGCCCGAGAGGCTCGAAGCCAGGCTCGCAGGTGACGTGGTCGAACAAGCTGCCCGGCTCCGCCGCCGGCTCGCCGGGCAGTGGAAAGAGCACTGTAGTTTGCTCTCGCCGGCTCTCCAGCGCTTGCCGGGCGAGGGGCTGGGTGGGCGCTGTCCAGGCGTCGACCAGCGGCCCCAGGACGGCCGAGAGAGCCGCCTCATAGCCGGGTCGGGCGAGGATCACGTCGCCGACGCGAAGTCGACCAGGTCCCGGCGCTGGGCTGAGAGAATCAAGCCCTTGCAACTCTGCCTGCAGCCGGCCCATCTGAGCCAGCGCCTCGGCCGCCTCGCGAGCCGTCCCCAGGGCCCGCTCGGCCTCGCTTTCGGCGCCGGCGAGAGCAGCTTCCGCAGCGGTCACCTCTCGCGCCAGCCGCTCGCCGTTCTCCTGCAGGACCTGGCGCCGGGCCTCAGCCGCGGCCAGGGACGTGCGCGCCTCGCCCAGACGACGTTGGGCGATCTCTGCCTGCCGTCGGGATTCCGTCGCTCGCTCGCCTGCATCCGTGGGAGGGGGCGGTCGCGCCGGCGCGATCTCGCTCAGCGATCTCTCGGCAGCCTTCAGCTCGACCGCCAGACCCGCTCGCATCTCTTCAGTTGCCGCCAGCCGCTGGGCGAGATGCTCAGCCTCGGCCTCAGAGGCCACGGCCAGTGCCGCCTGCGACCGGCGCCGTTCCTCATTGAGCAACAGTTCGTGCTCGGTCTGCTGCAGTGCGAGCCGGGCGGCGCTCACCGCCTTCTGCCGCTCGAGACGTCGGTCCTGCGCCCGGCTCAGCCGCTCGCGCGCCTCCTTGAACTGCCACTCGGCTGCTTCAGCAGCCGTCTGCAGCTCCTCGTGCCGCCGCTGAAGCGACTGGACCTGCTGAGTGGCGCGCCGGTGGGCGTCCCTCGCCTCGCGCCACTCCTCCCAGGCCAGACTGCCCCTCAGCACCTCAAGCCGGCGCTGGGCCCCGGCAGCTTCGCGCGCGGCCTCGGCCTGTTGGCCAACCGCCGCCAAACGCGGCTCGATCTCGCCCTTCACGTCCTCCAGCCGGAGCAGGTTCTGAGCCAGCTCGCGAAGCTCGCCGGCGGCCTGGGTACGTTTCAGCTTCACGCCCTTCACCTGGGCCGCCGCCTCGATGAGCAGCCGCCTCTGCTCTGGCGTCGAGCTGATGATCGACTCGATGTCCCGCTGGTCGACGATGGCGTACGAGTCGGTAGTGAGGCCGGTGGGCGCCAGCAGCTCCAGCAGGTCCCGCCGGCGCACCCGGCTGCCGTTCAGAAAGTAATCGCTCTCGCCTCTGCGGTCCACCCGGCGCCTGATGGCCACCTCACCGTAGTCGAGGGGCAGGCGTCCATCGGCGTTGTCGATCAGGATCGTCACCTCGGCCTGAGCAGCGCGGCTGCGGCGCTGGCCGCCAGAGTAGATGACCTCCTCCATCTTCTTGCCGCGGAGATCCTTGGCCTGCGACTCGCCCAGCACCCACTTGAAGGCATCGACGGCGTTGCTCTTGCCCGAACCGTTCGGGCCGACAATCGCCGTCACGCCAGGATCGAAGCTGATCTCTGTCGGGCGCGCAAAGGTCTTGAAACCCGAGAGGGTGATGGAACGCAGGCGCACTGGCGCCCTGACCTTAGCAGATAGAACGGCGGTTTGGTTCCGGACCGCACCATGTGGGGCACCGGCAGTACAACTGCTACAAGAACTTGCCGCCATCGACTGGGAACCCCGGCCCACCGCAGCGAGAAGGCTCGTCCGCTTAGGGCGGGTCGGTGTCTGCGGGACTTGAGCCGATTTGTGGGGAAGGCGCCCGCCGGGGTCGGGGCGACCGCCGGCGAAGAGGAGCACTGGATCTGGACGGCGTGGCCGCCGCCGCGTCGGGCGCTGGGGCGCCAGCAGAGCTCCGCTGACCAGCTGGCCGTGTCTGGCTCGGGGCGGTCGCGACCTCCGGTAGAGCTGGCGCGCCAGCCGGCGCTGCCGCCGAGGGGGCCGCCGTGGCGCTTCCGTCACCTCCCCCGGCTACGTTGATTCCGCCCGGCGCCTCGCTGGCGGCACGTCGCCGGCGGCCCCGGCTGCGGCGAGAAGGCGCGGCCTCGCGGGCAGGGCTCAAGGCCGGCGAGACTGACGTTCCTGCCCCCTGAACCCCGACCGGCGGCCCTGTCAGCTGTTCTCTGCCCCGCACCTGGGCCGCGGGCTGATCAGCCGCTGCCGCCGGCTCTTCCTGGCCTCCGGGACCGGCGCCTGCCCGAGCGGCGGGCTCCTGCTCAGCCCCTGCCGCGGTGGAACGACCTCGGCCAGCCCGCGAGCCGCGGGATGCGGCCGGTTTGGCAACGAACGGGGGCTCGCCGGGCACAGGGTGCTGGGTCACCACCGAAGCCGGCTCTCTGCCGGCCTTCAAGAACGGTGGCTCACCCGGCACTGGCTGGGCCGGCTCCTGGGCCGCCTCGCGCGGTTCAGCCCTGACACCTGGGGCCACGCCGGCCTGGTGATCGGCCGCGGCTGTGACGTCAGCTCGGCGGCGGCCGCCGCGCGAGCGGCGCCGCGGCACTGCAGATCCGTTCCCCGTGCTCAGCGGCGAAGTGGCCGGCGCCGCCAGGACCAAGGCGCCCGGCAGACTCGCGCTTCCCGCGCCTTCCAGCCTGGCCAGCGCCGCCAGTGCGGCATCCTGTTCCGCCCCCTGCTTGGTGGAGCTATGGCCGGTTCCCAGGGCTTCAGAGCCGGCGTAGACCACTGCCGTGTACTCCCGCCGCCGGCCCACCCCTGCACCCACGCTGTCGTAGACGGGCGCGCGGTTGAACAGGTCTTGAACGACGCGCTGCAGCCGCCCCTTGTGATTCTCGTCCTGCAGCGGCTCGGGGAGCGCGTGAAACTGAGCCAGGTAATGGTGATAGGCGGCGTCGAAGCCGGCGTCCAAAAAGATGGCGCCGAGCACTGCTTCGAAAGCGTTCGCCAGCAGCGACTTGAGGCTCCGACCGCCGCCCTTGGCGATGCCCTTGCCGAGATAGAGGAAGCTGCCCAGGCCGAGGTTCTCACCCAGCAGGGCGAGAGTGTTGGTGTTGACCATGGCCGAACGCACCTGGGTCATCTCGCCCTCATGGGCACCCGGCCTGAGCTTGAATAGATAGTCGGCGGTGATCAGCTGCAGGACTGCATCGCCCAGGTACTCGAGACGCTCGTTGTCGCGGGCCGAGATGTGCGGGCTCTCATTGGCGAAGGAGCTGTGAGTCAGCGCCTCCTGCAGGAGCGATGGGTTCTTGAACGCGATCCCTATCCGCTCCTGCAACTGCTCAAGAGTTCCGACGGGGACTGGATTGTCCAGGTCGGGACGGCGTCCGGTTCGAACTATGAGGCCGACTTCTCCTGGATGTACTCCCACGCCTGACCGACCGTCGTGATCTTCTCGGCGTCCTCATCCGGGATCTCGAGCCCCGTGTTCTCCTCGAAGGCATAGATCAACTCGACCAGGTCCAGGGAGTCCGCATTCAGGTCCTCCTGAAACGAGGCATCCATCGTGACCTGCTCCGGCTCGCAGCCGAGACGTTCCACGACTATGTTCTTGAAGTCTTCAAAACTGATTTTCTCGCTTTCCAACGATCCCTCCGCATGGGTGGCACTTCACCTGGCTGAGCACTCGCCCAAGCTGGTGGCAAACGCGACTAATGTACCTGCTCCGCCGCCTCCGGGGAGGAGATCGGCTGGGCGCTGGCATCTGGCACCAGCTCTCGCATCATGCCGCTCAGCGCTCGCTTGGGGCCCAGCTCATAGAAGGTTTCGCAGCCCAGCCGGCTCAGACGCAGCACAGACGCGCCCCAACGCACCGGCGAGCTCACCTGCCGCTCGAGTCCCGCCGCGATGGACGTGGGCTCCTCGTACGGCTCGGCGCTGAGGTTGGCCACCACCGGGAACCGCGGTGCTCCCCACTCGAGCGTTTCCAGCAGGCCGCGGAGCGAGGTCCCCGCCTGCTCCACCAGAGGCGTATGGAAGGCGGCCGCCACGTTCAACTGCACCAGGCGCCGGGCGCCCGCCTCCCGCAGCCGTTGAGCGGCGCGGTCAAGCCCCGCCATCGTCCCCCCCACGACAGTTTGGGTGGGCGTGTTGTAGTTGGCGGGCCAGACGCTGGGTATGCCGATCAGGGCAGCTTCCAGGCTCTGCTCCGGCAGACCGAGAATCGCCAGCATGGAGCTGGTTCCAGGCGGCGCCGCCTCCTTCATGGCTCGACCTCGCTCGCGCACAGCTTTGACGGCATCCTCCGGGCTCAGCGCCCCCGCCACACAGAGGGCGGCGTACTCGCCCACTGAATGCCCTGCAGCCGCAGCCGGCCGGATGCCGCGGCGGACCAGCAGGCGCGCCAGCGCCAGCCCCATGAAGACCAGTGCTGGCTGCGCGTTGGCAGTCTGCTTCAGCTCCTCGTCGTCGGCCTCGACGAGCAGGTGACGGAGGTCCACGCCGGCCGCGGTCGAGCACCTGTCGCAGAGGTCCGCGATCTCCGCATCGGCGACCAAACCGGCGCCCATGCCGGCGTGCTGCGACCCCTGCCCGGGGAAGATGAAGGCGACTGTCACGGCGAGTCGAAAGGAGTCGGGATCAGTCGGTTTTGATGACTTCCCGACCCGCGTAGTGGCCACAGTTGGGGCAGACGCGGTGCGACGCTCGCGGCTGCCGGCACTGCGGGCACGGCGTCAGCGAGGCGGTGAGCAGAGCCAGGTGCGAGCGGCGGCGGCCCTTGCGTCCCTTGGACAGCTTGACTTTGGGATGTGCCATGACCGACGGCGGAGTGTACCAGAGCCCCCGTCGCGGGGCTCCCGGAAACCACGGGCCCCTGCTAGCCCGAGCGGCTGTCGGAGGCGTCGGCTTCCGCTTCCTCCGCCGGGGCGGCGGCAGTACTCGTCTGCAGTACCTCCACACCGCGTTTGACGGTGCCCAGGGTTCGGCTCAAATGCGCCTCCAGCTGCTGCAGCTGTTCCAGCGCGTAGGTCTCGGAGTCCCTGATGACCTGATCGGCCCGCGCAGTGGCCGAAGCCAGCAGCTGGTCCGCGTCGCGCTTGGCCCGCCGCTGGATCTCGTGCTCTTGGACCGCCTGCTCAGCCCGCTCGTTGGCGCGGCTCAGGATCCGGGAAGCCTCGCCGTGAGCCTCGGTGATGAGACGCTGCTGTTCCTGCACTGTCCAGTTCGCCTGCTTGATCTCCTCGGGCAGATTGAAGCGCAGCTGATCCAGCAGGTCCATGACCTCGTCCTCGTCAACCATCACCTGGCTGGAGAAAGGCACATGGCGGGCGTGGTGGATCAGGTACTCGATACGGTCGAGGACTTCGTCGACCTTCAACTGAACTTCTCCTTGACACGACTGGCGACCGCTGCTGGGACGAAATCTGTGATGTCACGGCCGTAGCTGGCGATGTCCTTCAGGATAGATGAGGACACGAAGATGTGAGCAAAGCTGGACATCAGAAAAACCGTGTGCACGTCCGGCGCGAGCTTGCGATTCATGAGCGCCTGCTGCAGCTCGGCGTCGAAATCCGAATAAGCCCGCAGCCCTCGCACGAGTGTGGGGACGCCGCACTCGCGGGCGAAGTCAACAGTCAGGCCTGTGAACGAGGTGACCTCCACCTCGGGCCGCTCAGCGAACACCTCCCGGATCATCGCCACTCGCTCCTCCACGGTGAAGAGGGCTGCCCGCTTCTCCGGGTTGGCCGCCACCGCCAGCGTCAGTTCGTCGAAGAGACTGAGCGCCCGCTGAACCACATCCTGGTGGCCCAGTGTGAAGGGATCGAAACTTCCGGGGTAGAGCGCTCGGCGAAGCATCAGCTGCCGACAGCCGCGGCGGGAAGCTCGAGGAAGGTCACTCCGGTGTCTCCGTACCGCTTCGAGCGGATCTGCCGCAACCGGGCGAGTCGAGGGAGGTCCAGCTGGCCCGAATGCTCCACGACCACGCTGGCCGGCGCTCTGATAAGGCCATCCAGCGATGTCAGCACCCCGGCCAAAGCCGGATCATTGTAGGGAGGGTCGAGCAGGATCAGGGCTGCCTCTCCGACCAGCTCCGCATTCACCTCGAGCCAGCCCGGCAGCCGGCCCTGCCGGGCGGCGCCGTGGCCTTCCAGGCCCAGCCGCGCCAGGTTCTGACGCAGTACCTGGAGCGCTCGCTGATCATTGTCGACGAATGTTGCCTGCGCGGCCCCACGGGAGAGCGCCTCGATGCCCAGTGCGCCTGAACCGGCAAAGAGATCGAGCACCTTGGCGCCGACGACGCGAGTCCCGAGCGAATTGAAGATCGCCTCCTTGATCAGCCCCTGGCTGGGTCGAATGCCCGGCGGCGTCAGCAAGCGCCGACCCCTTGCCTCCCCGCCGTGGACGCGTAGGCCGGGCGCCACTTTTCAGCCGGAACCGACCGACCGCCGCACCCGAATCCGGCCCTCAGTCACCTTCCCGATCCGGACCGCCGGATAGGGTTCATCCGCCAGCAGCGACTCGAAGCGCGCGGCTGCCTGCGGCGCCAGCGCCACGAGCAAACCACCGGAGGTCTGCGCGTCACAGAGCAGGAGCCGCTCGATCTCGTCCAGATCACCCCAATCCACCTGGTCTTCGATCGCCGCTAAGTTGCGCCGGCTGCCGTCCGGGTAGAGACCGGCAGCGGCCAGGTCCCACACGCCCGGCAGTAGCGGTACCCTGTCGAGCTCGATCTCCGCCCCATGTGTCAGATTGCGGAGATGGCCGAGCAGCCCATAGCCAGTCACGTCAGTGGCGGCGCTGGGCCCCGCCGCGAGCATCGCTTCTGACGCCCGCCGGTTGAGATGGCTCATCAGCGCGACTGCAGCATCCTGCAGGGCCGGCGGGCAGGCCCGCCGCTTGATGGCGGTGGCGACCAGTCCACTGCACAGCGGCTTGGTCAGGTAGAGCAGGTCACCGGGCCGGGCGCCGCGGTTGCTGACCAGCTGATCGGGCCGCACCTCGCCCGTGACGGCATAGCCGAACTTGGGCTCGGCGTCATCAATGCTGTGGCCGCCCACGACAGGCACGCCTGCCTCGCCCAGTTTGGCAGCCCCTGCCCCAACTATGCGCTCCAGGTAGCCGCTCGCCAGCTCAGCGCGGGGAAAGCCGACCAGGCTGAGGGCGAAAAGCGGCAGGGCGCCCATCGCATAGACATCGCTGAGTGCGTTGGCCGCTGCGATGGCGCCGAAGGCCTCCGGCTCGTCCACTATGGGCGTGAAGAAGTCGACGGTGGAAACCAGGGCCCTGTCGTCGGAAACCCTGAACACCGCCGCGTCGTCCCGGCTACCAGCCCCTACCAGCACCCGCGCATCGTGGAGCGGCGGTAGCGCGCCCAGAACCTGCCCCAGCTCCACCGGGCTCAGCTTGCAGGCTCAACCAGCCCCGTGACTGAACTCCGTGAGCCTCAATTGCGTGTCCAAATCGGCTCCAGCGTAACGCTCTGCCTGCGTATTACTGGGGAGACAGGCGGATCAGCTGATGGCTGTCGATTCGAGCCGGCGGAGGGCAGCCTCCCGCAGCGCCGGCTCTCGGTCCAAGCCCGGGTCGGCGGCCAGCAGCGACTCCGCCTCCTGCCGTATCTCGGAGAGCAGCTCTGGTGAGTGCAGCGCCTCCATGGCGAGGTCAGACATCCCGTGCTGCCGCGAGCCCATCAGCTCCCCCGCTCCCCGCAGCCGCATGTCCTCGGCGGCGAGCCGGAAACCGTCCTGGATCTGAGCCACCAGCTGTAGGCGTTCCAGGGCCCGGCCTGTCACCTGGTCGCTGAGCAGCAGGCAGTGCGACTGCGCTGCGCCCCGGCCGACCCGGCCCCGGAACTGGTGGAGCTGGGCAAGCCCGAACCGCTCGGCTCCCTCGATCGCCATCACCGTCGCGTTGGCAACGTCCACCCCCACCTCGACCACCGCCGTCGCCACCAGCACATCGATCTCGCCTGCCTGGAAAGCACGCATCACCTCGTCCTTTTCCTTGAGGCGCCCATGCACGAGGCCGAGCCGCAGGTCGGGGAACACCTGACGGCGCAGCCGCTCAAACTCGACAGTGGCGGCTTTCGCCTCTAGCGCCTCCGACTCCTCGATCAGCGGACAGATGATGAACGCCTGCCGTCCCGCCGCCACCTCGCGCCGGATCAGCTCGTAGGCCACCTCTCTGTCGTCAGGCGGGATCACTTGGGTCATGATGGCCGGCCGGCCCGGCGGGAGCTCGTCCAGCGTCGAGAGCGCCATCTCGCCGTAGAGCGCCAAGGCCAGCGAGCGCGGGATGGGAGTTGCGCTCATGCAGAGGAAGTGGGGGCGGCCGACCCGGGACTTCGCGCGGAGCAGCTCCCGCTGGCGCGTGCCGAAGCGATGCTGCTCATCCACCACCACGAGGCCCAGCGCTGCCAGTTCGACCTCCTCCTCGATCAGCGCGTGTGTGCCTACCAACAGCCCGCAGTGCCCCGAGGCCGCCGCGAGCCGGACACGGCGTCGCTCGGCAGCAGCCAGGCCGCTCACCAGCAGCTCCACCCGCAGATCGGGGAAGCTGGCCTCCAGGTAGTGCCTGAACTTGTTCAGGTGCTGGCGGGCAAGGATCTCGGTGGGCGCCATGACCAGCGACTGCAGACCTGCGCTGTGGGCCATCGCCGCGGCCGCCGCGGCCACGGCGGTCTTGCCCGAGCCGACATCGCCGTCGAGCAGCCGGTTCATCGCCTCCGGTTTTTCCAGGTCCCTGTAGATCTCCCAGATCGAGCGGCGCTGAGCGTTCGTCAGGCGAAAGCCGAGGCCCCGCTTGAACGCTTCGATGACTTCCTGCCGGTAAGGCACTGGGCTGGCGATTTCAGCCTCCAAACGCCGCCGAGCGAGCAGGAAAGCCACCTGCAGCTCCAGCAATTCGGCGAACGCGAAGCGGCGCCGCGCCTCCCGCCATTCGGCCTCCGAATCAGGCTGGTGGCCCTTGCGAACAGCCTCGGCGACCGGGAGCAGATGCTGAGCCTGCCGGGTGCTGGCCGGGATGACGTCAGCCAGCCCGTCAGCCAGCGGCAGCGTGGCGTTCACCCACTCGACCAGCCGCTGCGGCTTGAGTCCCTGGCTCAGGTGGTACTTCGGCTGCAGCTCACCCAGGCGGGTTGGTCTCGAGCCATCCCGGATGACCTCGTGCAGCGGGTTCAGCAGCTCCAGCTCCCCGTACCTGCCAAACTTCGGGGTGCCGGCCAGCACCAGCCGGTCGCCGGGAGCCAGCTGGCGAGCCAGGAAGGGCATGTTGAACCAGATGACCTTGAGCGGCGCACCGGTGTCGTCCCGCACAGTCGCCTCGGTGAGCCGCATTCCCCGCCGAGGTGTCCGCTTGGCGAGCACCCTGTCGATCACACAGGTCAGGGTGGCCGGCACGTTCGGCTCGAGGCTGCCCACGCCGCCCACTTCGGTGAACGATTCCCACCCGAAAGGCAGGTTGAGCAGCAGATCCTTCACTGTGCGGATGCCCAGCCGGTCGAGCGCCTTCACACTCGTGGCCGAGCAGTTGGGCAGGTCTGAGACAGGCGAAGTGAGCGTAAGCGGCACGGCCGGCGCCGCCTGCCGGCGCCGGACCGTCACCACGTTCCCTCCGGATTGATTCGTCGGCACAGTACAACTAGGATCGGACATCATGGCTGCTCCGACCGGCAAGACTGGCCGTGAAGCCGCTGAAGTGATCCATGGCGTAACCGTCAGCGACCACTTTCGACACCTCGAGGCAGGCTCTGACCCCAAGGTTCGGAGCTGGGTGGCGGAGCAGAACCGGTGCACTCGCGAGCTGCTAGACGCCAGTCCGCGCCGAGCCGAGCTGGCAAACCGTCTGCAGGAGCTGCATTCCCTGGGGGCTCTCGGCCGCTCAGTGATGCGGGGCGAGCAGCGGTTCTTCACCCGCCGACACGCCGGCCAGGACCAGGCTTCTCTCTACGTGATGGACGGGAGCGGCGTTGAACGCTGCTTGGTCGACCCCGCGCCGCTGACCCCCGACCACACGAGCAGCCTGGACTGGTGGGCACCGTCTGAGGACGGCTCTCTGGTCTGCTTCGGGATCTCGGAGGGAGGCTCGGAGGATTCGAGGCTGCACCTGCTGGAGACGGCCGGCGGCCGCTGGCTGCCGGACAGTATCCCGCACTGCAAGCTCGCAGCTGTCTGCTTCGAGCCTGGCTCGGCGGCCCTCCTCTACACCCGCTATCCGGCGCCGGGCAGCGTGGCCGCCGGTGAGGAGCACTACCACCGGCACGTCTGGCGGCACATGTTGGGCAATGTCGCTGAGCAGGATGTCAGGGTCTTCGGCGAATCGCTCGCGGCCACTGATTACCCTGCCTCGATCTCGATTTCGGCCGATGGCCGCTGGACAGTGATCGAGGTGCAGCAGGGTTGGGACCGCAACCAGGTCTTCCTGCGCGACGGGGGCGGCGAGTTTCTGCCCATCTTCAGAGATCTCCCGCATCGGCTGCATGCCTGGTTCGAGGGAAACCGGTTGGTGGGCCTGACGAATCTGGCCGCGCCGAATTACAGGTTGGTCGACATCGATCCCGAGCGGCCGGACCTCGAAGCCTGGCAGGAGTTGGTGGCGGAGTCGGAGCACGTGCTGCTGGAAGCGGCCTTCGCCCGCAGCGCCCTGATCCTCCATTACCTGGTCGACGCCGCATCGCGGCTTTCGCTGCACCGACTCGACGGCGCCTGGGAGAGAGCGCTGCAGCTGCCTGACCTCTCAACTGTGAGCGGGCTCGGCGCTCACCACAGCTCCCCCTGCGTGCCTGTCACCGTCGAGAGCTTCCTAAGCCCGCCCCGCGTGATCGAGGCCGCCAGCGGTCATCTCCTGGCTGAGCTTCCGGTGCCGCTGCTCGACCACCCTGTGCGGCAGGAGCGGTTGCGGTCCGCGGACGGGACGCGGCTGCCAGTGTTCCTGATCGGGCGGCGAAGTGGCCGCGGGCAGGTGCTGCTGACCGGCTATGGCGGCTTCAACGTCAGCCGCACCCCGCAATGGTGGCCCTCGATCGTCCCCTTTCTGGATTCAGGTGGTCTCGTCGCTGTGGCGACGCTTCGGGGCGGTGGCGAATTCGGTGAGGCCTGGCACCGCGCCGGCCGGTTGGAACAGAAGCAGAACGTTTTTGACGATTTCCTAGCGGCAGCCGAATGGCTGATCAGCCAAGGGCTGTGCAGCCCCGCTGAGCTGGGCATCATGGGCGGGAGCAACGGCGGCCTGCTCGTGGGGGCGGCGATGACCCAGCGGCCTGACCTCTTTGGCGCGGTCGTCTGCCGCGTGCCTCTGCTCGACATGATCCGCTACGAGCGGTTTCGGGTGGCTCGGCTCTGGGCAGCCGAGTACGGCAGCGCCGGCGATCCTGAGCAGTTTCGGTGGCTCCACGCTTACAGCCCCTATCACCAAGTGCGCGAGGGGGCGCAGTACCCGGCTGCGCTCTTTCTCACGGCAGAGGAGGATTCTCGGGTCGATCCGATGCACGCGCTGAAGATGACAGCCCGCCTCCAGAGCGCCGGCGCTCAGGCCTGGCTTCGGGTGGAAGAGCGCGCAGGTCATGGCCAGGGCAAGCCCGTGTCGAAGCTGGTGGAGGAAGAGGCAGACGTCTGGACCTTCCTGGCTTTGAAGCTGCGGTCACCGGCCGCGGCTCCGGCTGGTGAGTAAGGTGAGGGCACGCTCGCTCAGAGACGGGCTGAAAGAGTTAGCTACCAGAGGAGACCGAGAGCATGGCAGTTGAAAGCACAGCGAGCGCAGTCTGGGAGGGAACGCTGATGGACGGCCGCGGCACTGTTCGCCCGGCCAGCGGAACCTTCCCCGAGCTGCCCCTCACCTGGCGGCAGCGGGCCGAGACCCGCGACACCGGCACCGGCCCGGAAGAACTGATCGCGGCCGCCCACGCCAGCTGCTTTGCTATGGCACTGTCATTCGGGCTGGGTAATTCGGGCCATCCGGCCGAGAAGCTGGAGACCACCGCGCAAGTGAGCTTTCAGCCCGGCACCGGCATCACGGGAATCCACCTGACTGTGCGCGGGCGGGTGCCGGGCCTGAACGCCGACGGCTTCCAGGAAGCCGCCGACGGGGCCAAGGCCAACTGTCCTGTATCCAAGGCCCTGGCAGGAGTTCCGATCAGCCTCTCGGCCAGCCTCGCCTAAGCGTCACCCCTCCAAGGGACAGCTCGCAGGCACTCAGTCGCGCTGGGCCACAGCGGGCTCGCGGCGCGCCCAGACGCTGGTCAGCACGAGCAGCAGGCTCACTGCGGCGATGACCAGGGCCAGCGTGTGCAGGCCTTCGCTGCTGGCGCCGCTCCCGAAGACCAGCCCGATGGTGACCGTCGACAGAGTGGCGCCAAGGTAGCGGAAGGTCTGGAACAGGCCTCCTGCGGCGCCGATCTGGGCAGCCGGCGCGGCCCTGTACAACACCGCTTGCAGACCGAGATTGTTGAACCCGTTGGGAACCCCGAGGACAGCCCCGACGAGCAGCAGTACAGCCAGCGGTGTGGAGGGCCCGAAGAAAAGCAGCAGGAGCGAGCCGCCCAGAAGCAGGCTGGCACCCGCGATCAGCGCTGGCCTGGGTCCCGACCGGGCGATCAGGCGGCCGGCAACAGGTGTCGCCAGCACTCCCACGCCGGCAACCGGCAGCAGGATGAGTCCGACAGTTTCGGGAGCCAGGCGCCGCGTCTCCTCCAGCCAGAGCGGCAGGCCGAAGAAGACGGAATAGAAAACGAGGTTCACAGCAGCGAACTGGACGTAGACGCCGACCAGCGAACGGTTGGCCGCCAGAAGCCGAAGGTCGAGGAAGGGAGCGCCCACCCGCCGCTCGCGCCAAAGCAGCAGAATCGCCGCCGGGACAGCAAGGATGAGTAACTGCCACAGACGCCGCCCTGAGAGGGAGAGGAGAAAGCCGAGCAAGCTCGTGAGAAAGACGCTGAACAGTACAACTCCCGGAATGTCGAGCGACCGCAGTGCTCCCCGCCTCTCTGAGGCCACACCGCTCCCGTATCGCTCAGCCGGATCGGGCGGCAGCCAGACCCGGGTCAGAACCAGTCCGAGTGCGGTGATGGGAACGTTGACCAGGAAGATCGCCGGCCAGCCGGCCAACGCGATCAGGCTCCCCCCGAGGATCGGACCCAGCGCTGCGCTCACCGAGGCGGCCACCGCCAGGGCGCCGAGCGCAGCCACAGGTGGGCGATCCCGCCGATCCTGGGCCCGCATGATGGCGAGTCCTGCCGGATAGGCTGTCGCGGTGCCGAAGGCCTGAGCTACACGAATGGCCAGCAACCAGCCGAACGAGGGAGCCAGCGGCGCCGCGGCACCCGTCAGGCCCACCAAGACCAGGCCCAGACTGAAGATGCGCCGAGGCCCGAAGAGGTCGGCAAGCCTGCCCATCAGCGGCATGCCGATGGCTCCCCCGAGGTAGAAGCCGGAGACGAGCCACGTGGCTGTCGCGATGCTGACGCCGAAGCTCCGGCCGAGGCTGAGCAGGGCTACAGCTATCATGGATGAGTTGAGCGGATTGAGCAGAGTGCCCACCAGCACGCTGCCCACGAGCCGCCAGGGCAGGCGCTCTGAGCGCTCCGCAGCCGACGGGGAGGCAGTCAGCGACGGCGCTCCCCGCTGCCCCAAGGCAGGCTGGAGAACGGGTCGACACCTCTCACCTCGCTCAGCCCGAACCCTCTCCCGTCGGACCGCCTCATGGCCACCATCGTCGGCGATTTCGCGGAGCGTCCTTGTCGCCCTCCCTTCAGCAGGCTGCCCAGTGAGGCCGAGGTGGTTGAGCCTGCTTCGCTTGGCAGGACGAGGACCGGATTCGCCCGCCGCCGTCCCGGCTGTCAGGCAGTGAGGTAGGCGAACCCCACAGCTCCGGGCCCGGTGTGGGTGCCGAGCACGCAGCCGATCTGGCCGATCACCACCTCCACCTCCGGCAGCTCCTGTGCCAGCTCCTCGCGCAGGCGTTCCGCGTCCGCCGGGGCCTGCGCGTGCATGACCGCCAGTCGCTCGATCGGTAGATCCTGTCTCAACAGCTGCAGCAGCCTCATCAGGGCCTTGCCGCGCGTGCGCACTCTATCGACGCTCTTGATCTCCCCCTCTTGGAGGGAGAGGATCGGCTTCAGGTCGAGCATCGTGCCCAGCATTGCCTGGGCGCGGCTCACCCGACCGCCCAGCTCGATGTAGCGCAGCGTGTCGAGCAAGGCCAGAACCTTCTGCCGGCCGAGGCGCTCCCGCACTCGCTGCAGCGCCTGGTCCAGATCCGGCGCTTCGGCAGCCACCTGGGCCAGAAAGCCGACAGTCATCGTCACCGAGCCCGAATCGATCACGTGGACAGGAAAGCCATCCAGGCCGGCGGCGCCCAACCGGGCGGCTTCGGTCGTGCCGGAGAGGGTGCCCCCGATGTGGATGGAGATGATGCCCTCGCATTCACTGCTCAAGCTTTGATAGAGCTCGGCAAACGCTCCCGGGGAAGGAGCCGAGGTGGTGGGCAGCCGGTCGGCGGTCTTGAGGCGCGCGAAGAACTGCGCGTCGGTCAGGTCCACCCGGTCACGGAAGGGCTCCCGGCCGAAGAGCACTGTCAGCGGGACGACGCTGATCCCGTAGCGCTCGATCCACTGCAGTGGGACGTCGGCGGTCGAGTCTGTGACTACCCGAAAACGAGAGCCGGCGCCCAAGCGCTATTCGACCGAGAGGATGAAGGGGTAGTGTTCCTGGCCGCCGGCTTGCAGCTCGACCTCCAGGCTGGGAAAGCGGCCCCGGATCGATTCGGAGAGCTGGTTCACTTCGGACTCGCTTGCCTGTGAGCCGCGATAGATGGTGACGAGCTCATAGTCGTGCGCTCCGATGCCGTCCAGCGCCCTTTCCACTACCGCCCCATAGTCACCGCCGGCGTGCCGGAGCTTGTCGTTGATAAGCGCAATGACGTCGCCTTTCTTGACCTCGACTCCGTTGGCGCGGCTGTCGCGCACGGCATGGGTGACCTCGATCGTCTGCACGTGCTGCGCAGACTCCTGCATGGCTGCCGCGTTCTCCGTCACAGTCCGGTCGGGGTGAAAGGCGACCAGCGCCGCCACCCCCTGCGGCACGGTGCTGGTCGGCAGAACGTGGACCTGCTTGGCCGTCAGGGCAGCAACCTGGCGCGCGGCGAGGATGACGTTCTTGTTGTTGGGGAGCAGCAGCACCTCCTGGTAAGGCACTTGCTCCACAGCCGTGAGCATGTTCTCGGTGCTGGGGTTCATCGACTGACCCCCCTCGACGATGGCGTCAGCGCCCAGACCTCGCATGACCTCCGCCAGGCCAACGCCCGAGGCGATCGCCACCAAGCCGACGCCGTTGGGCCGGGTGGACATGGGCGCGGCGGCGCTCTCGTCCGCGCCGCTGACTTCCTGCTCCAAGATCCGCCGGTGCTGGCTCGACATGTCCCCCACGTTCAGCCGGTCGATCTTGCCATGGGCGCCGGCCAGGCTCAGAACGCGCGCCGGGTCGTCGGTGTGGACGTGCACTTTGACGGCCGACTCGTCACCTACCACGAGAACCGAATCGCCGAGGGCTGCGATCTCAGCGCGAAG
Organism: Candidatus Dormiibacter sp.; assembly: GCF_050999135.1. Classification (NCBI taxonomy): domain Bacteria; kingdom Bacillati; phylum Candidatus Dormiibacterota; class Candidatus Dormibacteria; order Candidatus Dormibacterales; family Candidatus Dormibacteraceae; genus Candidatus Dormiibacter; species Candidatus Dormiibacter sp. The sequence goes on from NZ_JBPCPN010000027.1 coordinate 122,933, forward strand.
GCCAGCCACGTCCAGGTCGGCACCCAGGATGAGGAATTCAGTGCAGTAACCCCAGCCCTCTTGAGGCAGTTCGAGCGTGGCCTGGGCGGCCGGTTGCACACCGCTCAGCCTTTCCAGCTCCGCCTCCGTCTTCTCGACGGAATGGAGCATGCCTTCCAGCATCACAAGCAGGCCATAGCCCCCTGCGTCCACCACCCCGGCCTCGCGCAGGACACTCAGCTGGCTGGGGGTCCGCTCGACCGCCGTGCGCGCTCCGGACGTGGCAGCCTCGATCACCCTTGCCACAGTGGCGCCCGGTTCGTCGGCGGCGACCTTGGCCGCCCGGCCCGCCTCCCGAGCGACGCTCAGGATGGTTCCCTCGGTCGGCTTGATCACTGCCCGGTAGGCGGCGTTGGCGGCTTCCTCGAACGCTGCGGCCAGCTCAGCCGGGGTCAGTTCCGAGTGGCCTTGAACGGCGTTGCCGAAGCCGCGGAAGATCTGCGAAAGGATCACCCCCGAGTTGCCGCGAGCCCCCATCAGGCTGCCGTGGGCGGCGATCCGAGCGATCTTGGACACTTCGGTTGCGCTTGACTCCCGGATATCCTCCACAGCTGATTGGAGCGTCAGGAGCATGTTGGTGCCCGTGTCCCCGTCGGGCACGGGGAACACGTTCAGCCTGTTGATCTCCTCCTGCTTCGCCACAAGACGCGCCAGACTGCCGAGCAGCGCCTGCTTGAGCAGGGGGCCGTCGACCACCTTCCGCCGGCCACTATCCCGACCAGTTATCCCCGTGTACCCCCTGGACGTAAACGTTCACCTCGACCACCGAGACGCCGGTGGCTCGCTCCAACTCGAAGCGAACCGCCGTCTGCAGGTTGTGGGCCACCTCAGTGATGCGGACCCCGTACTGAACTATCACGTAAACGTCCACCGCCACGCCCCCCGGCGCCTCTCGAAGGTCAACCCCCCGGTGGAGGTTCTCCCGCCGCAGAAGAGTCGCTACGCCGTCCCGCAGCCCCCGGTCGGCCATGCCGCGCACGCCGTAGCAACCGGCAGCGGCGTGTCCGGCGATCGCCGCCACGACTGCCGGAAAGACCTCGATGCGGCCGGCTGGACGACCTGCGCTAAGTGGGCGCGCCGGATTCTCGACGCCGGCGCTCAGGTTCAGGCTCACGATCGCCTATGGTACAATCCGCCTTCGTTCCCAGTGTGATGGACTTGGCGTGCTTTCCAGCCGGCAGTCCTGACCGGGCAAGAGTGGGCCGGTCCCAGCGGAGCGCTTTCCAAATCATGGCTCAGAAATGCGAACTTTGCGGCAAGGGCCCGCAGTATGGACACAATGTCAGCCACTCGAAGCTCCGGACCAACCGGCGGTTCCTACCCAACCTGCAGACCGGCCACGTGCTGATCGGCGGGAAGCTGGTCAAGGCCCGCGTGTGCACCCGCTGCCTTCGGCGGAGCACTTCCGGGCGGCCCTGAAGGGCTGATCTTCCTCTTCGGGGCGGCCCTCGCGTTCCTCGCCAGCCTGGCGGTTCAATTCCTCCTCTACGCCAGGGTCCTGCAGCCTGCGTTCGCCGGCCCCGCCGAGGCGCGCCTGGGCGCGGTTCGACGCTGGCTGAAACTGGTCGCCGGCTGCAACCTGGCGCTGCTGGTCATGTGCGCCGCTTACCTGCTCCTGATGCGGGGCCGGGAGACCGGTTTCCTCTGGGTGCTACCGCCGGCGGCGGCACTGTTCGGGGGCGCCATCTGCCTCCAGCTGGGCGCCGGCCGGATCGCGCGCGAGGCAATGCGGTGATACGCCAAGATCCCAGAGGTGCGGATGGGGCTTTCGGCCGCAGCTCTAGCTCGGCGTTGACACTCTGATGAGGATTCTGGCCCCCGCAGCCGCTGTAGGATCGTCCGCATCCGGCTCTGGCCAGCAGTGGCTGGCCGAGCTCACGTCCAAGCCATGAGACAACGCGCCAGCCGACCCAATCAGTCCGGAAGGTTCCTCTCCGTCCGCTTCGTGATCCTGACGCTGATCGGCTTCCTACTGGCCGGCGGGGCGGGAGCCGGAGCCTACTTCCTGCCCGCGCTGGCGGCCGCTCGCCAGATCACTGACGTCGGACCGCCGAATCTCGGCTCGGTCACGCAGCCGAGCGCACCCGTGATCGACGTCTCCGGCAACCTTCAGCCCTTCACAGTTCTCCTGCTCGGCTCCGACAACGACGCCAAGTTCGACCCCAACCAGGTGCTCACTCAATCCATGATCCTGGTCCGGGTTGAGCCGGCGACGCACAAGGTGGCTATGTTCTCGATCGCTCGGGACCTCTACGTGCCGATCCCCCAAAACGGCACTGCCAAGATCGACAAGGCCTACGCCTTTGGCGGCGCCAAGCTGGCCATGGCGACTGTGCAGCAGAACTTCCAGGTCCGGATCGACAACTATGTCTGGATCGGCCTGGAAGGCCTGGTCAAGCTGATCGACATGGTCGGCGGAGTCGACCTGGTGACCAGCAATCCCGTGCTGGATGACTACTACCCCGACGACATCCACTCCAGCGATCCCTACGGCTACACTCGCGTCGCCGTGCTGCCAGGGGCGCAACACCTTGACGGCATCCACGCCATGCAGTACGTACGCTCGCGCCATAGCGACCTGCGGGGTGACTTCGGCCGCTCTGTGCGCCAGCAGCAGGTGCTGCTGGCTCTACGAACCAAGGCCAAGAGTCTGACCGCCGCGGACATCCCTGACCTCGCCAGCACCTTCAACGGGCAGCTGAAGACTGATCTGAGCCTTGATCGCATCCGGGCCCTGCTGCCGGTGGCCGCCAAGGTCCAGACCCAGGATGTGAAACAGACGACGCTGCTCAACTACACGGTCGGCGAGAATATCGGTGGCGAGGACGTCCTGCTGCCAAGTGACTGGGCGGCCATTCACGCGCTTGTGCACCAGGACTTTCCTTCCTGAACGGCACAACGCAGTGGGTCCGCCGTGGCTTGGCCCTCGTTCTCGTTGCAGCGATGGTTGGCTTCGGCTACGGCGTGTACCACTACCTGGAGTCACTCAAGAGTCGCGTCACAACTGAAAAAGCGGTTGCCCCGGCGAAGGCGAAGTTCAGCCTGCCGGGAAGCGTGTTCGTCGCCCAGGGCGGCGCTCTCTACCGGCTTCGGGCGGGCAGCTTCCAGCAGATCGCCAACGGGGGCTGGACCCAGCCCTCGCCGGGACCCCCGAACCAGCTCCTGGCGGTGAAGCGGGACGCGCAGTTCTCAGACCTCTACCTGCTCGACTACGACGGCCACGTCGTGAAGCAGCTGACGCACAACGCCAACACTGACGTTCACCTGAACCACTGGTCGTTCTATCCCCACCTCAGCGGCGATGGTCAGACCGTCTACTACTCCTGGGATCCCAAGGACCCCGGCAACTTCTATCGGGTGGACCTGGCTGTCTATGCGATGCCTGTCGACGGCCTGCAGCGCCAGGCCCGGGCCTGGACCGACCCCAATCAGTACACCGGCGGCGACGTCCAGCCGGCGCCACTCAAGAGCGGAGGTCTCATCTATGCCAAGTTCGGGCTCACGCCGGACGGCAAGAACATCTCCCAGCTGTGGCTGACGACCCGGGCCCGGGCCACCGGGACACCGCTGACCAAAGAGGAGGATGGCTGCGCCCAGCCGGCGCTTTCCCCGGACGGTAAGCGGCTGGCCATGGTCTGCACGGCAGCCGGCCAGCCGAGCAAGCTGACGGTCGCCGACTTCGACGGGAAGGCGCTGGGTCCGGCGACTGTGGTCGCCACCGGCCTGGTGGCGGCGCCCGGCTGGGCGCCCGACGGAAATGGTTTGCTCTACCTCAGCGCTCTGGACACGACAGGCCACTTCCAGCTCTTTTTTCAGGATCTGACAGCGCCCGCGGCGCCTGCCGTTCCGGCCACTGCGAAACCGACTGGGCCCGCCACCCCGCTCCCGGTGCCCTCACCCAAGCCCGCACGCCAGCTGACGACCAACAACGACTACGACGCGACCTCAGCTCCCACCTGGCTCGCTGGCTAGCGCCTGCCCCAGCCCGGCCCCCGGCCTCGGCCGCGCCTGGGTCAGCGGCCGAGCTTCCGGTCCAGCTCGGCGGACAGTTTTTGAAGTCCCAGGTCCAGCCCCCGCCAGACGCGCTCCTGCTCTTCGGGCGAGGGCGGAAACGGCTCAGGATCGATCAGCTCGGCGGCCAGCTCCGGCCGCTGGACCATCTCGGCGAAGAGCAGCGTCCAGGCCCGCGGCACAACTTCTCGCAGCGCATAGCCGCCTCCGCCCAGCGCCACCCAGCGGCCCTGGCAGAGCTCGTGGGCCAACGTGTGGAAGCGGTTGCCAATCCGCGGCCAGATGGCGGTGGAAGTTTGCAGATGGGCCAGCGGATCGAGTAGGTGGCTGTCGCAACCGTCCTGCGTCACCAGCACGGTCGGCTGGAAGTCCCGGATCAGAGGAATCAGCGCTTCAAAAGCGGCGAGCCAGGGCTCATCCCAGCAGTAGGGCTCTAACGGCAGATTGACCGAGGTCCCCCGGGCTGGCGCCTTACCTAGCTCATCCGGAAAGCCGGTGCCTGGGAAGAGGTAGCGCCCGCTCTCATGCAGGCTGACGGTGAGCACCTCGGGATCGGCATAAAAGATTGCCTGAGTCCCGTCGCCGTGATGCACGTCCACATCCACGCAGGCAACCCGGTGGCCGCGTTCCCGAAGCCAGGCCGCGGCCACTGCCACATCGTTATAGACACAGAACCCGGAGGCCCAGCGGGCCTGGGCGTGGTGCAGGCCCCCGGCCGGGCTGAAGACGTGCAGAGCGTCGCCGCTGTGCACGGTTTCGGCGGCCACCACGCTGGCACCCACCACTGTCGCGGCGGCTTCGTGCATGCCGTCAGCCACCGGGTTGTCAGAGCTGCCAAAGCCGGCTGCCTCAACCTGCCAGGGGCCAGCTTCAGGCCGGCGGGCAGGATCGCTCAGGGCAGCCACCAGGTCGATGTAGGAACTGTCGTGAACCAGTTCCAGCTCCTGCCGGCTGGCCGTCTTGGGAGCCAGCACACTCGCGTACTCAAGCAGTCCCGAGGCGCGCATCTGCTCGACCGCGAGCTTCACCCGGATCGGCTGGAGTGGATGGTCTTCGCTCAGCTTGTAGGCCATTAGCTCCTCGGACCAGACGAGGCCTACTCTGCCAGGCACGCCGCCACTAATGGGCCCTCGGCACGACTGAGTGGGCTGACGCCCGCCGGCCTCTCCCTTCTCGCCGGAGCAGCAGAACTGGTACGGGCGAATGGTCAACCACGAATCTTGCGGTGGAGCCGAGCGAGTGCGGTCCCGGCCGCAGCTCCGCCTCGGGAGGTCGGGCCCCGATGACTATCAGCTCGCAACCGCCGCCCGCCGCGAGCCGGACAAGCTCCCGGCCCGGCTCTCCCTCGCCCAGCCAGGTCTCGCAGCCGGCGCCCAGCCTCTCCGCCACGGTCGCCGCCTCCGCCAGTATCGAGGTGGCGGCATCCCTTTCTGCCGCACCGATGTCGCGGAGGCGATGACCGGGAAGCGGCCTGCCCAGGAAGCGGCCGCGGATGAGCTCCATGTCGCCGCGGGCGCCGTTGTCGATAACGTGGGCCAGGAGCAGCGTGCGACCGGCCAGGCGGACGGAGGCCAGCGCAGCTTCCAGCTCAGGCCCTGCGCCCACCTCACTCACCGCGACCAGCACAGCACTCAACGAAAGCTCACAGCCAGGGCGATGCCTGCCGTCAGCAGGACAGCTGGCGTAACCATCACCCCAATCTTGATGTATTGCCGCGCCGAGACCTCCAGGCCCCGACGGCGCACGATGAGAAGCCAGAGCATGGTGGAGAGAGATCCGACAGGGGTCAGATTGGGACCGATGTCGGCGCCGGCCAGGCTGCCCAACAGGAACGGCCGGAGAAGTGACTCAGGCAGCCGCGCAGCATGCGCACCGGAAATCAGGACCAGGCTGGCCGGAAGATTGTTGAGAACGTTCGAACCGACCGCAGCGCCCAGCAGCCCAGCCGCCGCGGCCGTCGCCGGAGTCTGAGCGAAGCCGAGCAGCAGGCTGACCAGGCCGGCCGTCAGCCCTGTCAGCTCCACGCCCTTGACCAGGAGCAGCAAACCGCTGACATAGCCCAGCAGCGTCAGGCTGAAATGCTCCCTGACGCGAGCCGGCTGGAGGCCACCGCTCAAGGCGGCAAGCCCCGCCAGCAGCGCGCTGCCGGCGATCGCCACCAAGCCCAGCGGGAAACGGGCCAGCGAGGCAGCCACATAGGCCAGCGCGATCAGGCCCAGGCCGCCGGTGGTCAACCTGAACAGTCGCTGCTCGGCGCGAGTCCGGGGCGGCTGCAGAGCGCGGCTGGGCTCGAAGCGCTGCCTGAGCTGACGCCGGAAGAGCAGGAGGAACAGCCCCGCGTTGACGGCGACAGCCAGCAGGGACGCCAGCAGCAGATGGCCGGCATAGGCGACCAGGTTCAGCTGCAGGGAGTCACTGATGAGCACATTGACCGGGTTGGAAACCGGCAGCGTCAGGGAGGCGGTATCCGCCACAAAGGTGGTGGCGAAGAGGAAGGGCAGCGGTGGGAGCCGGAGCCGGGTGGTGAGGGTGTAGACCACGGGGGTGAGAATCAGCGCTGTGGCGTCGTTGGAGAGGAAGGCCGTCACCAGGGCACCCACCGTGAAAATCGCCAGGAGCAGCAGCCGGCCGCTGCCGCGGGCGCTGCGAGCGGCCAGCGCGGCGGCGGCATCGAAGAAGCCTGCCGCGTCCGCCAGACCTGCTGTCAGCATCAACCCAACCAGGAAGAGGAGGAGGTTCCACTGGCCGGCCAGGGTGCTGGCTGCCTGCAGCGGGCTGAGGAGTCCGAGCAGAAGCAGCGCAGCGGCCCCTGTTAGCGTCGCAAGCGCCTCGTTCAGGCGGCGCGGCCGCGTCAACACCAAGAGCAAGACCAGGCCAAAGACGGCCCCAGCCACAGCCTCTCGGCTTGCGGAACTGCCCAGCCTAGTTGCCTAAAAGGGCCGATTGGGCAGAGATGCGCCCTTTGTAGCTGGTACAGGCAACTCGCGTCCCGCTCCAGGTGATTGGCCGACCATCACGGCTGCTGACAGTGGGGGGACAGCCTCTAAGACGGTGGCCGCGACGCCCCCCGGCCCGACTTGAGCGGCCGCGGCACGATCGGCTGGTCCGCCCGGCGCAGCTCACCGGCCAAGCCGGCCTCCTCACCGTACTCTCCATCTTCGACCCCTCCCTGCAGCCGGCTCAACAGGTTGGCCATCTCGATTGCCGTCTCGGCGGCTTCGGCGCCCTTGTTGTTCTTGGGCCCGGAGCGCGCCAGCGCCTGGTCTCGGTCGTAGGTGGTCAGGATGCCGTTGGCGCAGGGCACTCCGGTGTCCAGGTTGACATGCATGAGCCCGGCCGCGGACTCGCCGGCCACGAACTGGAAGTGGGCGGTCTCGCCGTTGATGACGCAACCCAAGGCCAGCAACGCGTCAAATGCGCCTGACTCGGCCATGGTCATGGCCGCCAGCGGAATCTCCATCGCCCCCGGCACCCAGACCACTTCGGGATCTGCCGCGCCATGCTCGGCCAGCGCCTCCAGCGCGCCGCGCAGCAGTCTTCTCGAGATGTCCGGGTTGAAGCGGGAGACTATGACCCCCACGCGCAGCCGAGAGGCGTCGAGGTCTTCAGGGGCCGGCCGCTCCCGGCCGCGCTCACCCACCAGCGGCCGGCGCGCGTCGGATTGCGGGGCGGTCAGAGCAGATGACCAAGCTTCTCTTTCTTGGTGAGCAGATAGCGAGCGTTGTGCTCGGTCGGCTCGATCCGGATCGGCACCTGCTCGACCACCTCCAGCCCGAAGCCCTCGATGCCTATCAGCTTCCGGGGGTTGTTGGTCAAGAGGCGCAAGCGCCGCACGCCCAGGTCGTAGAGGATCTGGTTGCCGATGCCGTAGTCGCGCGAGTCAGCCGGTTGGTCAAGCGCCTCGTTGGCTTCCACGGTGTCCAGGCCCTGGTCCTGCAGGTTGTACGCCTTCAGCTTCTCGACGAGCCCGATGCCGCGCCCCTCGTGGTTGTCGAAGTAGAGCAGGACGCCGCTTCCCTCCTCCGCAATGGCCGCCAGGGCGGCGTGCAGCTGGGGCCCGCAGTCGCACCGCTGGCTGCCGAAGACGTCGCCGGTCAGACAGCGCGAGTGGGCGCGGATCAGGGTCGGTCGGTCAGGACTGATCTGGCCCAGCACCATTGCCACATGGATCTCCCCCGTCAAGACCTCCTCGTATGCGTGGGCGTACCAGCGGCGACCGTCCAGCGGGATCGGCGTCACGACCCGCCGCTGCACCAGCCGCTCGGTCCGCCGCCGGTAAGCGATCAGGTCCTTAATAGTGATGAGCTTGATCCCGTGCTTGGTCGAGAAGCCCTCCAGCTGGGGCAGGCGGGCCATCGTGCCGTCGTCGTTCATCACCTCACAGATGACGCCGGCAGGGTAGAGCCCGGCCATCAGAGCGAGATCCACCGCCGCCTCCGTCTGGCCGGCGCGCTTCAGCACGCCACCCTCCACCGCTCGCAGAGGAAAGGTGTGGCCGGGCTTGGCGAAGTCGCTCGGCTCGGCCTTCGGGTTGACCAGATGCCGGATGGTGGCCGCGCGATCCTGGGCCGAGATTCCTGTCGAGACGAACTCACGCGCCTCCACTGAGACGCTGAAGGCTGTGCCATAGCGGCTTGTGTTGTGCTGCACGGCAGGCTCGATCTGCAGTTCGTCGAGCCGGGTCGACAGCATGGGGGTGCAGATGAGCCCGCTTGCCTTCTTGGCCATGAAGGCAATGTGCTCAGGGGTTGCCAGCTGGGCTGCCACACAGAGATCGCCCTCGTTCTCGCGATCCTCGTCGTCGACGATGATCACGAACTTGCCCGCCTCGAAATCGGCGATGGCTTCCGGGATGCTGGCGAGCGGCACCCTAAAAGGTTACCGAGCGCCGTCTCGGCCGCTGAGCAGACGTTCGACGTAGCGGGCTATGACGTCGACCTCCAGGTTGACGGCAGTCCCGGGTTCGTACCGGCCGGCGATCGTGCGTTCGAGCGTGTGCGGGATGAAGGCGACGCTGAAGGACCGAGCGTCGGCAGCCAGGCCGGCCACCGTCAGGCTCGTCCCGTCCAGCGTCACCGAGGCCTTTTCCGCCACGTAGGGGGCAAGCTCGCCGGGCAGCTCGAACTCGATCTCGCTCCCAAGTCCGACGGGCCGCACTGCGAGCACTCGGACGACAGCGTCGACGTGACCCTGGACCAGATGGCCGTCCAGCCCCTGAGCAAGGCTCAGCGGCAGCTCCAGGTTGACGGCTTGGTGAGCCGTCAAGGCGCCGAGGTTGGTCCGGCTCACAGTCTCCGGCACCACATCGGCGAAAAACGCCTGCCCCTCCATTTCGGTCACGGTCAGGCAGACGCCGTTGACAGCCACGCTGGCGCCGACGCTGAGGCGCCCAGCGATGTCAGCTGCTGTGATGCCAAGGCGACCGCTGCCCGCCTCCGCGACGCTACCCAGCGAGCTGACGATCCCTGTGAACATAGCCCGATATAACCAGATCGCTGCCCAGCCACTCGCTGCGGACACCTGTCAAGCGCCAGGCAGCCGCCATGCTGGCGGCGCCCAAGCCGGCCACTGGAGGGGTCGCCGCTGCTCCGCCGATGACGGTCGGCGCCAGATAGGCGAAGACCTGGTCCACCAGCTGCTGGTCGAAGAAAGCGCCGTGCACCTGGCCACCGCCCTCGACCAGAACGCTGAGGATCCCGCGCTCGCCCAGCCGGCGCAAGAGGCCCGGCAGATCGCGACCGTCGTCCAGCAGGTGCTCCCCGCGCAGCGCCCGCGCTGAGCTGGGAACCCGGCCCCGGCTGGACAGGACCACCCGAAGGGGCTGGCGTGCGTTCGGCAGGCGGGCGCTCAGCTCCGGGTCGTCCGCCAGCACGGTCCCAGCACCCACCAGGATGGCATCGTGCTGATGGCGCAGCCGGTGAGCGTGAAGCCGGGCCGCTTCGCCGGTCACCCACCTGGATTCCCCTGTGCGGGTGGCGATTCGCCCATCCAGGCTGGCCGCGAACTTGACGGTGACGAAGGGCAGCCCGGTCCGCCGCTGCTGCAGGTAGAAGCGGTTGAGCGCCGCGGCTTCTGCCGCCAAAACGCCCTCGCTCACTTCCAGCCCGGCCGCTCGCAGGCGCTCCAAGCCCCGGCCGGCAACCTGAACATCGGGATCCCGCAGGCCGACCACTGTGCGGCGCAGCCCGGCCGCGATCAGCGCATCGGCGCAGGGCGGTGTTCGGCCGTGGTGCGGGCAGGGCTCCAGCGTGACGTAGGCAGTGCCCTCGTGGGCACGGCCCGCGGCGCGCGCGAGCGCGATCGCCTCGGCGTGGTCACTGCCGGCGCTGCGATGCCAGCCCTCGCCGGCCAGATTGCCACGGCGATCAAGCAGGACGGCGCCGACCATCGGGTTAGGGCTGGTGCGATAGTCGGCCCGCGCGGCGAGACGCAGCGCCCGCCGCATCCACTGTTCGTCTACTTCTGGGTGCTGGTCCGCTGAAGCCAAGCTTGGTCACGAAACAAGGGTCTCGGCCGGACCGAGAACCGCCCCTCGGCAGTCCATTCCCAGGCAGCGAGGCTCACCTGAAGGCATGGTACTGCCTGGGCAGACGGGGGCTATGCGGGGCTCCGTGGATCAATCGGTGGAGCGAGCCCACCGGCAACTGAATAGGGGTTCTGAGAAAGTTCATCGAGCTGACGATCTACCGAAGCGATAGTGGATCAGAGCAGCCACCTTCTCGCAGAGAAGAGTGGGTGCGTAAGTGGACAAGCCCTCGGGCGATTAGTACCGCTCAGCTCAAGCAGTCACCTGTCTTACACCTGCGGCCTATCTACCTGGTGGTCTACCAGGGCCCTTACCCGGTTACCCGGTGGGAGACCTTATCTTGAAGTCGGCTTCGTGCTTAGATGCTTTCAGCGCTTATCCGAACCGGACATGGCTACCCGGCACTGCCACTGGCGTGACAACCGGTACACTAGCGGTCCGTTCAACCCGGTCCTCTCGTACTAGGGTCAACCCTTCTCAAGTCTCCTACGCGCACGGCGGATAGGGACCGAACTGTCTCACGACGTTCTAAACCCAGCTCGCGTACCGCTTTAATGGGCGAACAGCCCAACCCTTGGGACCGACTCCAGCCCCAGGATGCGACGAGCCGACATCGAGGTGCCAAACCGCGCCGTCGCTGTGGACGCTTGGGCGCGATAAGCCTGTTATCCCCGGGGTAACTTTTATCCGTTGAGCGACGGTCATTCCACTTTGAACCGTCGGATCACTATGCCCGACTTTCGTCCCTGTTCGACTTGTAGGTCTCACAGTCAAGCTCCCTTATGCCATTGCACTCTACGCCTGATTTCCACCCAGGCTGAGGGAACCTTTGGGCGCCTCCGTTACTTTTTGGGAGGCGACCGCCCCAGTCAAACTACCCACCAGACACTGTCCCTGATCCGGATTACGGACCGAGGTTAGACACCCAATTCGACCAGAGTGGTATTTCAACGTTGACTCCACCGACACTAGCGTGCCGACTTCACAGTCTCCCACCTATCCTACACAAGCCGAACCGAGCACCAATATCAAACTATAGTAAAGGTCCCGGGGTCTTTCCGTCCTGCCGCGCGTAACGAGCATCTTTACTCGTAGTGCAATTTCGCCGAGCCTATGGTTGAGACAGTCGAGAAGTCGTTACGCCATTCGTGCAGGTCGGAACTTACCCGACAAGGAATTTCGCTCTAGGCACTCCCCATGTCGCCATGAGGCTAGGACCATATCTTCACCTCGTTGTCGATTCGAGGTGGCTGGCGTATGGCCTCTGAGGATTCCAGAAAACGAGACGGCTTGCGAAAGTTCATTTGCTCAGCGATGAGTGCGATCTCAACCAAACCGTCGATAGTCAGATGACGGCCGGCTTGCATGAGATGGAGCACTCGCGTAAAGCTGGCGAACTCATATGCTTTCGCCGTATGAAGTGGATGACATTCGAAGAACGGCACGATGCGATTGGTGAGGTGCTTGAATGTACGGACCGACCACCGGCTGATGGGCTCCCGATGGTTGTCCTTACGCTCCTGCGTCTGACCTGACCACAGTCGAAATACTGCCGCAACTCTGTCAAGACATGCCTACTAGAGGCAGCTTGAACCACCGCGAACTCCGGTTGAACCTGCCAACCGAGGCGCGCGAACGACTGCCGAAAGATCGGCACCGAGAAACAGCCCTCGCCGTCAACGAACCCGACAATCCACTGCTCGAATCCTGGCCTTTCCTGCTGATTGTCCGCACCGGCCG
>NZ_JBPCPN010000028.1:0-18496 GCF_050999135.1 Candidatus Dormiibacter sp.
AACGGGCGGGAAAGGAGCCTTGATGCCAGCTGCCTTCATCGCCGCAATCGCCCCGCCGGCGGTACCGTCGTTGGCCGCATAGATGCCGTCGACCTTGTTGCCCAGCGCCGTCAGCGCCTGCTGCGCCCCCCCCCCCGCCGCCCCCCTCCCCCTCCGCTTCCCCCTCCCCCCCCCCCCCCCCCCCCCCCCCCCCCCCCCCCCCCCCCCCCCCCCCACGCCCGACTTCTAAACGGGCCACCCGATGGGGGTGGCAACCCGTACGCCCATCCTGCAGCTGGCGGGGATCAGCAAGCGCTTCGGCGCTGTGCAGGCCCTGGCCGATGTCGACTTCGAGGTCTACGCGGAGGAGGTAGTGGGCTTGGTCGGCGACAACGGCGCTGGCAAGTCGACCCTGGTCAAGACGATCGCCGGCATCAACGTGGCCGACCAGGGCACCTACAGCTTCCAGGGCAAGGCTGTGCATGTGCACGGGCCGAACGACGTGACCAAGCTTGGTGTGTCGACCGTCTACCAGGACCTGGCGCTCTGCGACAACCTCGACGTCGTCAACAACCTCTACTTGGGCCGGGAGGATAGCGGCGGGCTGCCGGTGCTCAAAGAAGAGCCGATGGAGAAGCGGGCGCGGGACGTGCTCCGCGGATTGTCGGTCAAGATCCCGCATGTTCGCACACCTGTGGCGGAGCTGTCGGGTGGCCAGCGTCAGTCGGTGGCAGTCGCCAGATCGGTCATGTGGGACGCCAAGGTAGTTCTGCTCGACGAGCCCACCGCGGCCCTCGGCGTCGCTCAGACGCGCCAGGTCCTGGACCTGATCCTGCGCCTTCGCGAGCGGGGCCTGGGGGTGGTGGTGATCAGCCATAACATGGCCGACGTGTTTGAGGTGTGCGATCGCATAGTGGTGATGCGCCTCGGCCGGCGAGTGGCGACGTTCGATGTCAAGGCGGCCAGCCGGGAGGAGGTGGTGGGCGCCATCACGGGCGCCGAGTTCGGCAAGCTGCGAGCGAGCGACGCGCCCGCGGAGGACCTGGCCTGAGCACCGCAGTTCAGCCCCAACCTGCAGGCGCCGAGGCCCCGACTGGCGTTGGCGGCTGGCTCTCCAGCCGCGTGCGCCGCCTACGGGAAGGAGACGTCGGCTCCCTGCCGGTGATCGTCGGCCTCATCCTGATCTGGGCGGTCTTCTGGTTCCTGAACCCCAACTTCCTGACGCCACGCAACCTCACCAACCTGGCGACCCAGACAGCGGCGACCGGGACCATCTCGGTAGGCATAGTTCTCGTCCTCCTGCTGGGGGAGATCGATCTCTCGGTGGGGCAGGTCAGCGGGCTCTGCGCCGGCATCATGGCGGTGCTGAACGTGAAGCATGGCGTGCCGGCGTGGCTCGCGATCGCGAGCGCCGTTGCGGCGGGCGGCGCCATCGGACTCGTCCAGGGCTTCTGGTTCAGCCGGCTGCGCATCCCCTCATTCGTGGTCACGCTGGCGGGACTGCTGGCGTGGCAAGGCGCCCTGCTGCTGGTCCTGGGCTCGACCGGGACGCTCAACCTCACAGATAACACCGTCGACGCGCTGGCGGGCACCTATCTGCCCGATTGGGCCGGGTGGGCGGTGGGCGTGATTGTGATTCTGGCGTTCGCCGGCAGCGGGCTCTTGACCCGGCGCCGGCGCCGCGCCGCCGACTTGGACGTCGGTCCCATCGGCGCCTGGCTGGCGGGCCTGATAGTTCTCGTAATCCTGGTCGCCGCGGCTCTTTTGGTGCTGAACGGCTACCTCGGCGTGCCCCTGGCCCTCCTCATCCTGCTCGGATTCGCCGCCGGCTTCGACTTTCTGGTTCGGCGCACGCGCTTCGGGCGCTACATCATGGCGGTCGGCGGCAGCCCCGAGGCGGCACGCCGCGCCGGCATCTCCGTGAACGGCATCCGCGTCGCCGTCTTCGCGCTGGCCGGCGTCATGGCGGCGTGCGGCGGGGTTCTGGCCGCTTCCCGGCTGCTGGCGGTCAATCAGTCATCCGGCGGCTCGGACCTGCTGCTGAACGTCATCGCAGCCGCCGTGATAGGAGGTACCTCGCTGTTCGGCGGCCGGGGCTCCGTCTGGTCGGCTGTCACCGGCGCGTTGGTGATCATCTCGATCTCGAACGGGATGGACCTGCTGGGACTGCCGGCGTCGATCAAGTTCGTCATCACGGGTGCAGTTCTGCTCGCGGCGGTGACCATCGACGGCGTCGCCCGGCACGGCCGGCAGGCGTCAGGCAAGGCGTAGACCTCCCCAACCATTCGGTAGACTGATCTTTCGGTTTGGCAGTAGATAGCGCAGTTAAGGAAAGGCTTGTCGGAGAGCATCAGCTCCACGATTCAGACACAGGCTCGCCAGAGGTTCAGGTTGCCATCTTCTCAGAGCGCATCAAGCAGCTCACTGAGCACCTGAAGGTCAATCAGAAGGACCATCACTCCCGGCGCGGGCTTCTTCTCCTGGTCGGCAAGCGGCGTCGCCTGCTCAACTACCTGAGCCATAACGACGTCGAGCGCTACCGCGCTCTGATCTCGAAGTTGGGTATCAGGCGATAGGAGAACGGGCGGGAAGAACCCGCCCCCAATATTTGTTGGGGGTCAGGCCCCTGGCACCCTGCCGCGACAGCGGGTTTCCTCGAAAAGTCGCAGCCGGTTGCAAGGTCCCTGACCTCCCTATGGAGGTACAACGTGGCTGAAGTCACGAAATCATTTGAACTGGCCGGGCGCAAGCTCAGCCTGAGCTCCGGCACCATGGCCGAGCAGGCCAACGGCGCGGTCCTGATCAAGGACGGCGACACAGTCATCCTCAGCACTGCGACAATGTCGCGAGAGCCGCGGCCGGGGATCGATTTCTTCCCGCTCACCTGTGACTACGAGGAGAAGCACTACGCGGTCGGCCGGATCCCGGGGGCGTTCATGCGCCGCGAGGGGCGACCGAGCGAGCAGGCCATCCTCAACTCACGGCTGACCGACCGGCCGCTGCGGCCGCTGTTTCCTGACGGCTTCCGGCATGACGTGCAGGTCATGTCGACCGTTCTGTCCACCGACCAGGTGAACGATCCCGCGACGCTGGCGATCAACGGCGCGTCCGCCGCCCTGACCATCTCCGACATCCCCTTCCTGGGTCCGGTGGGAGCGGTTCGCATGGGCTACCTGGACGGCCAGGTGGTGGTCAATCCCAAGCTCACCGATATGGATCGGTCAGAGCTCGATCTGGTCGTGGCCGGCACGAAGGACGCCATCCTGATGGTGGAGGCCGGCGCCAAGGGCGTCAGCGAGCAGATAGTTGTCGACGCGCTGGAGATGGCCCACCAGGCCATCGGCGTCATCTGCCAGGCGATCGAGGAGCTGCGTGCTGAGGTGGGTAAGCCGAAGCGGGAGTTCACCTCGCCGAGCTTCGATCAGACCCAGGTGGAAGCGGTCGGCGACTTCATCGCGGCTCGCTTGGACCAGGCCTGTTACAACCCGGACAAGGCCGACCGGGAGCTGCAGCTGGCCACTCTCAAGGCCGACACGAAGGCCGCGCTGGCCGAGCGCTGGCCTGACGACTCAGGCCAGCTGGACGCGATCTTCGAGAAGAAGGTGAAGGACCGGGTGCGCCAGCGGGTGATCGAAGAAGGCGTGCGGGTGGACGGCCGCGGCACCAAGGACGTTCGCGACATAACCGTCCAGGTCGGGGTCCTGCCTCGCACTCATGGTTCGGGCATGTTCAGGCGCGGCCAGACGCAGGCGCTGACGATCCTGACCCTGGGCACCATGGGCGACGCCCAGAAGATCGACGGCCTGGGGCTCGAGGTCTCCAAGCGCTACATGCATCACTACAACATGCCGCCCTATTCGGTCGGCGAAGCGAAACCGCTGCGCAGCCCTGGCCGGCGCGAGATCGGCCATGGCGCCCTGGCGGAGCGGGCGCTGCTGCCTGTGCTTCCGTCGCTGGATGACTGGCCTTACACCATGCGGCTGGTCTCGGAGATCCTTTCCTCCAACGGCTCGACCTCCATGGCATCGGTCTGTGGCTCCACCCTGGCTCTCATGGACGCCGGCGTTCCCCTCACGGCGCCGGTGGCGGGCATCGCGATGGGCCTCGTCACCCGCGAGGGTCGCTACGCCATCCTGACCGACATCCAGGGGGTCGAGGACGCGCTGGGTGATATGGACTTCAAGGTGGCGGGGACCAAGGACGGCATCACCGCTCTGCAGATGGACATCAAGATCAAAGGGCTTTCCCGGCAGATGATGGCCGAGGCCCTGGAGCAGGCCCGCGCCGCCCGGCTGCACGTGCTGCAGAAGATGCTTGACGTGATCCCCGAGCCGCGCAAGGAGATGAGCGAGTACTCACCTCGAATCACAACGCTGCAGATCAACCCTGACAAGATCCGGGACATCATCGGTCCCGGCGGCAAGGTGATCCGGAAGATTGTCGAAGAGACCGGCGTCCAGATCGACGTCGAGGACGACGGCAGGGTCTTCATCGCCTCCTCGGATCAGGACGGAGCCCGGCGCGCGATCGACTGGATCAAAGGTCTGACGGACGAGGTCGAGGTGGGCAAGATCTACCGGGGCAAGGTGGTTCGCATCATGCCCTTCGGCGCCTTTGTCGAGGTGCTGCCCAACCAGGATGGGCTGGTGCACGTCTCCAAGCTCACCGACCACCGCGTTGAGCGGGTGGAGGAGGTCGCAAACCTGGGCGATGAGATCATGGTCAAGGCGTCCGAGATCGACAGCCAGGGCCGGCTGAACCTGAGCCGGCAGGCCGCCATCGAGGAGCTGACCCGGGAGGGGCTGCCGATCGATGAGAAGATCGACCGCGAGCGGATGGCCGAGGCTCTCGCCCGTCCGGCGGAGACCTACGAACCCAGGGAGCGCAGCGGCGGCTTCCGGGGCGGCCGGGGCGGCGACCGGCGCCGCTAAGACCGGTCTGAGCAGGGCATGATCAAGGTGCTGCTGAGCGGCCACAGGGGCCGCGCCGGCAGCGCCGTGGCGTCCGCGCTCAACGCGGCGGCTGACGTCGACTATGTCGGGGGCTGCGGCCGGGAGGACGATCTGGCCGAACGGCTGGCTGAGCGGCGACCGGAGGTGATGGTCGACTTCAGCCTGCCCGGCGCAGCCCTGGCCAACGGCAAGGCAGCGCTGGCTGCGGGGGCGGCTCCTCTCATCGGAACGAGCGGTCTCTCCGACGCCGCTGTGGCGGAGCTGGAGGCTGGCTGCGCTGAAGCCCGCGTGGGTGGAGGCGTCATCCCCAACTTCGCGGTGGGCGCAGTGGTGATGATGTGGCTGGCCGAACAAGCAGCTGCTTTCTTTGAAGCGGCCGAGCTGGTGGAGACCCACGACTCTCGCAAGCTCGACGCTCCTTCGGGCACTGCGCTGGCCACTGCCAAGCGCCTGGCGGCGGCCGGTTCGTTCAGCTACCGGCGACCGGAGAAGGTGGCGCTCCCGGAGGCGCGCGGAGGGGAGTTGGGGGGAGTGGGGGTTCACTCGCTACGCCTGCCGGGAGTGATGGCCGAGCAGGAGGTCCTCTTCGGGCTGGCCGGCCAGACCCTCACCATCGGGCACCGCGTCTACAGCCGCGATGCGTATGGTCCCGGAGTGCTGCTCGCCGTCCGCCAAATAGCTGCCGAACAGCGCTTCTACCGCGGCTTGGAGCAACTTCTGGGCCTCTCAGACCGGCGGCACTAACCTCGGGGGCCTGACGGAAGCGGTGACAGCGCCAGACCGGCTCCGAAGGTTGGGTCGCCCTTCCGGGACCGGCTGTAGACTCTAGCGCTCATGGCAGCGTCGCGTGCGCTCACTGTCGCCGTCGTTGGCGCCACAGGTGTAGTCGGCCAGGAGATGTTCAAGGTTCTGGACCAGCGCCGCTTTCCGATCAGCAGGCTCAAGGCTCTGGCCAGCGAGCGCTCGGCCGGGCTGGAAGTGCGCTGCGGCGATCACCAGGTCCCGGTCGAACCCCTGGCAGAAGATTCCTTCAGGGGCGTGGACCTGGCGCTGTTCAGCGCGGGTTCCGACATCTCGCTCATCTACGCGCCGACAGCCGTCGAGTCCGGTGCACTGGTGGTCGACAACAGCTCGGCTTGGCGGCTGAGGGAGAACGTGCCGTTGGTGGTGCCCGAGGTCAACCCGGAGGACTTGAGGCAGACCGAGGGCATAGTCGCCAACCCGAACTGCTGCGCCATACCGCTGGCAGTTGTGCTGGAGCCGCTGCGGCGGGAAGCTGGCCTGGCTCGGGTCCACGTTTCCACCTATCAGTCAGCTTCTGGCGCCGGCAGGGCGCTGGTAATGGAGTTGGAGGACCAAACGCGAGCTATCGCGGAGGGTCGCCAGCCCGCTGCCACCGTCTATCCACAGCAGCTGGCCTACAACGTAGTGCCGGGCGGCTGGCCGATCGAGCCCGAGGGGTACAACGAGGAGGAGATGAAGCTGGCGCACGAGACCCGCAAAATCCTGCACGAGCCCAACCTTCCACTCGCCGCCACCTGCGTCAGGGTCCCGGTTCCGATCGGGCACGCTGAATCGGTCTTCGTGGATACGGAGCGCATGCTGACGGCTGAGGAGGCCCGAACCCTGCTGGGCACGGCGCCCGGCGTGATAGTTGAGGACGACCCCGCGGCCAAGCTCTATCCGACCCCGGCCAGCGTCGCCGGCAAGGACGAGGTCTACGTCGGTCGCATCCGCAACGACCTCTCCGGCAGCCGCGGATTGGCGCTCTGGGTGGTCTCTGACAACTTGCGCAAGGGCGCCGCTCTGAACGCGATCCAGGTCGCCGAGTGCGGCCGCGAGCTGGGAGTTATCTGAGACATGGCTGAGATCGGAAGGCTGCTGACGGCCATGCTCACGCCGTTCCACGAAGACGGCGAAGTCAACTATGAAGCCGCTCAGGACCTGGCCCGGCTCGTCGTCGGGGATGGGTCCGACGGCCTCGTGCTGGCCGGGACGACAGGCGAGGCGCCGACGCTCAGCGATGCTGAGAAGCTGCAGCTGGTTCGAGCTGTGAAGGAGGCGGTCCCTGCTGCCCAGATCGTGGCCGGGACCGGGACCAACGACACGCGGCATTCGATCCACCTGTCCGAGCAGGCGATGGGGGCCGGGGCAGACGCCCTGCTGGCAGTCGTGCCCTACTACAACAAGCCGACTCAGGAAGGCATGTTCCAGCACTTCCGGGCGATCGCCCAGGTGGGGCCGGTCATCATGTACAACATCCAGGGTCGGACGGCGGTCAACATGACAGCCGAGACGACGCTTCGCTGCGGCTCCCTGGCAGGCGTCATCGGCGTCAAAGAGGCGAGCGGGAACATCGAGCAGATGACGATGGTCTGTGCCGGAGCCTCGGACAGCTTTCGGGTCTGGTCGGGCGACGACGGGTTCACACTCCCGCTCCTGGCAGTGGGCGGCTACGGCGTCATCTCGGTCAGCGGGCATTTGGCCGGCCGAGCCTTCCAGCGAATGATCCAGGCCTATGTCGGCGGGCGTCCGGCTGAGGCGGCGGGGCTTGCTCAGCGGCTCCAGCCACTCATCAACGCCCTCATGACCATCGCCGCCAACCCCATCCCGCTCAAGACAGCCATGAACCAGCTGGGCTTTCCCGCCGGCCCCTTCCGGCTGCCTCTGACCCCGCTGGACGCCGCGGCCGCTGCCCGACTGAGCGAGGCGGTGGCGCGGGCCGGCGATCTGATCGCCACCGCATCGGGGCTGAGCAGCTGATCGCAGCCGAAGGGCTGGAGGCGCTCCATGCCCAGATTCGGGTCTGCACGCTCTGCCAGCTGCACAGTACGCGGACCAACGCTGTCCCCGGAACGGGGCCGGCGCCGGCCGAGATCATGGTGGTGGGGGAAGGGCCGGGCTTCAACGAGGACCTGCAGGGCAAGCCCTTCGTCGGCGCCGCGGGACAGCTGTTGGACAAGCTGCTGGCTCGAATCGGCCTGGACCGCTCGCAGGTCTTCATCACCAACGTCGTCAAGTGCCGGCCGCCCCAGAACCGCGACCCCCTGCCCCTGGAGGCTGAGACCTGCCTGCCCTACCTGCGTCGCCAGTTCAAACTGGTGAGGCCCAAGGCGGTTCTGATCCTCGGCCGGCACGCGCTGCAGCAGATGCTGCCCGGCGTCGGCTCTATCTCGCGAGTGCACGGTCAGTTCTTCGAGCGCTCGGGGGTCGGTTTCATGCCCTGCTACCACCCGGCGGCGGCCCTCCACAACGGCTCGCTGCTGGTGGATCTGGAGCGAGACTTCGAGCGGGTCCGCGCACATCTTGACAGCCTCGCGAGTCGCGCTGGGGAGAACCCGGAGTCGGCGCCCTCGGACCCTCCCCCGCTGGCCAGTGGAGCGCCGTTGCCCCGGCCGGCCGGCTCCCCTGAACCGGCTCAGCTGCGGCTGCTCTAAGGACCTGTCTTGCCTGCTTTGAAGTACGTGCCGCTGGGCGGCCTGGGCGAGGTAGGGCTCAACATGTGGGCGCTGGAGTGGGAGAGGGAGCTGGTAGTCATCGACGCCGGCCTCATGTTCGGGCAGGACGAGATGCCCGGCGTGGACCTGGTCCTGCCCGACCCGAGCTACCTGCTGCAGGCCGGCCGGAAGGTCCACGGCATCTTCCTGAGCCACGGTCACGAGGACCACATAGGCGGTCTGCCCTTCCTCCTGAAGCGGCTCAACGTGCCCGTCTTCGGCACGCCGCTTACGTTGGGACTGGCCAGATCGCGGCTCCGCGAGCACCGCATTCTCCGCGAGAGCGACCTCCGCGAAGTCCGGCTCGGAGATCGGGTCCGGCTCGGCCCCTTCAGCATCGAGACGGTGGCCGTCAGCCACAGCATCCCGGACGCCGCGGCCCTGATCATCGAGACCCCCATCGGCCGGCTGCTCTACACGAGCGACTTCAAGCTGGAGGCGGACCCGCCCTACGGCCGAGCCACAGACCTGGAGCGGTTCCGCCGCTTGGGCGAGCAGGGCGTGCTGCTGATGCTCAGCGACTCCACCAACGCCGAGCGAGAGGGCCACAGCGGCTCCGAGCGGGATCTGGTGCCCGAGTTCGAGCGGATCTTCACTGAAGCCCCCGGCCGGATTGTGGTCGCCTCCTTCGCCTCCAACATCCATCGGATCCAGCTGGCTGTCCGGCTGGCGGCCGAGCACGGCCGGCGGGTGGCGGTGGCCGGCCGCAGTCTGCGCAACGCCTTCCAGGTGGCGCGAGAGCTCGGCTATCTCGAGGTGCCGGAGAACCTGACTGTCAAGCTGGAGAAGGCCGGCGACGATCCGCGACTCGTACTGCTCACCGCCGGCAGCCAGGGCGAGCCCCTTTCCGCTCTGGCGCGTTTCGCAGCGCAGAAGCACCCAGTCGTCAACGTCAGGGCCGGCGACTGGGTGATCCTGTCGGCGCGGCCCATACCCGGCAACGAGCGACTGGTCAACCGGACGATCAACAACCTGTACCGCAACGGCGCCGAGCGCGTCTTCTACTCCGAGCTGGGCCACGTTCACGTCTCCGGTCATGCCTATCGCGACGAGCTGCGCCAACTGATCGAGCTGGTTCGGCCGCGGTTCTTCGTGCCGGTCCACGGTGAGTATCGCCAGCTCCACCACCACGCGGAGCTGGCGGTTGCCGCAGGCATCCCCAAGGAGCGAGTCTTCCTGGCCGAGGACGGGAATGTCATCGAGGTCACCCCGGAAGGGTTGAAGAAGACAGCCGACAACGTGTCGGGTTTGGTTTACGTGGACGGCCTGGGCATCGGCGATGTCGGCCAGGCGGTCCTCCGCGACCGCCAGCACCTGGCCGCCGACGGCCTGGTCGTGGCCACTGTGGGAGTCGACCGAGACACCGGTGCCATCCGGCTGGGCCCCGAGGTAACCTCGCGCGGCTTCATCGCCAGTGGCGCTGAAGCCGACCTGCAGGAGGAGGCAACTCGGGCGGTGGCGGCCGCCGTCGCGCGGGCCGGGCGGCGGCCTGACCGCTCGTTGCTGCAGGAGGCGGTCCATGACGCCGTCTCGCAGCTGCTCTGGAAAAAGACAGGGCGCCGGCCCATGGTCGTGCCGCTGGTCACCGAGGTCTAGCCAAGCCTGAGCCCCAGGGGGGGCGAGCGAAGCCTATAATCCGCGCTGAGGGCAGATCCTCCAGGTTTCTCCATGCGTCGCAGCACAGCTCGTACTTCACGCCCACGCCTTGGTTCGAGGACCAACCGCTCGGCCCGTCCCCGCGGTGGCTTCGGCGCGCGGCGAATGCCCCAGCTCACGCCTGCGCAGATTCGCGAAGGCAGCGGCATCCTCCTCCTCTTTTTGGGCCTGTTGAGCCTGCTCGCCATGGTCTATGCGGGCGGCCCTGTGCTCACCAACCTGCGCCACCTGCTCTTCGCCGGCTTCGGTTACGGCTGGCTCCTGCCCACAGTGGGCTTGCTCGCCTTGAGCGTCTACCTGATCTGGCCTCACCCACCGCCGGTCGGGCCGCTGCCGCCGCTGGCAGCCGGGGCGGCGGCCCTGGCCTGCCTGGGTCTACTCAGCCTTGCTTCGGCACCGGCCGGGGGAGCGGCGGGCCGGCTGATCGAGCGGCCGCTGAGCAGCCTTGGAGGCGGTCCGGGCGCTCTTCTGCTGCTGCTGCTGGCGCTTCTGCTCGGCTTGGTCCTCGCCTTTCGCCTCAGCCCCGGCAACATCATGCTCGCGGCGGCTCGTGGCGGCCGGCGCGCCTACGCCGAGCGCAGGCGGCTGGAAGAGCTGGTCGCCCGGTCCCAAGCCGCTGCCAAACGGGCGCCCAAGAAGGCTACGACGCCAGCGCTGGTGACGGCGGCCGAGCCGAACCTCGAGGAGATTCTCCGGCCTCTGCCGGAGGCAGACTGGCGCCCCGCTGCCACCGGCGCGGCCGCCACTTTGCCAGGCCCACCATTCGTTCAGCCCGGACAGGAAAGGGCCGGCGAACCGCTGGCCTTGCGCGTGGTGGCCGAACCGGAGGACGAGCTGCCGGAGATTGATTGGAAATTGCCACCGCTCACGCTCTTGGACACTCTCGTGGCGCGCAAGGAACGCATGCAGGAAGAGATCAAGCGGAACGTCCGCCTGATCGAGGGCACACTGGCCACCTTCGGCGTCCAGGCGCGCGTGATAGGAGTGAACTCCGGCCCTGCGGTCACCCAGTACGAGCTGCAGCCGGCCGCCGGCGTCGCGGTAAAGCGCATAGTCGCTCTCCAGAACGACCTCTCACTGGCGTTGGCGGCAGCCCCTCTCCGGATCGAGGCGCCGATCCCTGGCAAATCCGCAGTCGGACTGGAAGTGCCCAACCGCTCCGCTTCGCTGGTCTCCCTCCGGGAGGTGGTCGAGTCGCCCGCTTTCGCGGCCGGCTCCCACCAGATGGCCCTGGCCCTGGGCAACGACGTCTCCGGCCAGCCGATCACCGGCGACCTGACCCGATTGCCCCACCTGCTCATCGCGGGCGCCACCGGCCAGGGAAAGAGCGTCTGCATCAATGTTTTGATCACCAGCCTCCTGCTGCGCTGCACGCCCGAGCGCCTACGGCTCGTGATGATTGATCCCAAGCGGGTTGAGCTCTCCGGTTACAACGGGCTGCCTCATCTGGCGGTGCCGGTCATCGTCGAATCGCACCAGGCCGCCGCTGCCCTGCGCTGGGCGGTGGCCGAGATGGACCGCCGCTACAAGCTGCTCTCCGCCCAGGGCATGCGCAACATCGGCGCCTATAACGACAGGGCAGCGCAGCAGCATGCCCGCCCGCTTCCCTACGTGGTGATAGTCATCGACGAGCTGGCCGACCTCATGATGGTGGCGGCGGGAGAGATCGAGGAGCTGATCTGCCGGATCGCTCAGCTGGCCCGGGCGGTCGGCATCCACCTAATCATCGCCACGCAGCGCCCCTCCACCGACATCATCACCGGCCTGATCAAGGCCAACGTGCCCTCGAGGATCGCCTTTGCGGTGAGCTCGCAGGTGGACAGCAGGGTCATCCTGGACTCGGTCGGCGCCGAAAAGCTGCTCGGCCGCGGGGACATGCTCTACCAGCCTGTTGACGCCGGCAAGCCGACGCGGATCCAGGGCGCCTTCCTCTCCGATCAGGAGCTGGAGAGCGTCATCGGCTTCTGGCAGGCCCAGGGTGAGCCCCGATTCATCGAGGAGGTCCTGGAGGGGGGAGCGGCGCCACCTCTTCCAGGCGAGGGCGAGTCCGGCCGGCGTCTTGACCCGCTGTTCGCGCGGGCGGCCCGGGCGGTCGCCGCCGAGGGTGGAGCCTCCGTCTCCCTGGTTCAGCGCAAATTCAACGTCGGCTATTCGCGGGCCGGCCGGATAGTCGATCAGCTGGCCGAGCACCGCGTGATCGGGGCCTATCAGGGGAGCAAGTCGCGCGAGGTTCTGATGAACCTGCCCGATGTGGACGAACTGCTGGAACGCATTGGTCTGGAGGGCTGAGCCGGCGGCCGGTCGCGACCGCTGCCGGCGGCCGGTCAGGCCCGGCGTCAGCCGCTCGAGGGCGCCCCGCCCGCGCGGGCGGCCCGAGGCTCTGCGTTTGGCGGTTGCTGTCGACTAGAGTCGGAATCGGTGAACCTGCCTAACCTGCTCACCCTGGCGCGCCTGGCGACAATCCCGCTGCTCATGGCGCTGCTCATGCTGCGCTTTCCGTATCACGATCAGGCTGCCGCCGCGCTGTTCGTACTCGCTTCGCTCACAGACACGCTGGACGGGAATCTCGCGCGCAGCCGCAATCAGGTCACCGAACTGGGCAAGTTTCTCGACCCGCTGGCGGACAAGCTGTTCATTCTCTCCGTTCTGATAGTCCTGGTTCAAGAAGGCGAGCTGAGCGTTTGGGTGGTGATGGTGATCTTCAGCCGTGAGCTCTTGATCACCGTCCTGCGCTCCCTCTCAGCCAGCCAGGGGCATGTCATTTCGGCCACGCCGTTCGGAAAGACGAAGACAATCTCGCAGGTCCTGGCAGTGCTGCTGCTGATCCTGCAGCGGCCCTACCCGCAGCTGCGCTGGCTGGCGCTGGCGGCCGTCGCCTTCGCGGTCGTCTTCACAGTGGCGAGTGGAATGGACTACCTCTGGCGCTTCCGGCACGTGGTCCTGCGGCCGCATTTCCGGGCGCGACCAGAAGCCGTTCCCGGCGGCGGCGCTCCCAGCGCAGGGCAGCAGGTCGACCCCCGGGTCGTCACCATTCATGAGCTGCTCGCCAAGCAGGACTGGAAGCTGGCGGTCGCCGAGTCCTGCACAGGTGGTCTGCTGGCAGCCACCTTCACTGACTCCCCAGGCAGCAGCGACTTTTTCAAAGGAGGCATCGTCTCCTACACCAATGAGGTCAAAGAGCATCTGCTGCAGGTGCCCGGCAGGCTGCTGGAGGATCCTGGTCCGGTCAGCGCAGAGGTTGCTCAGGCGATGGCGGAAAGCGTGCGGCGGCAGCTGGCAGCCGATCTGGGCGTCGCCATCACAGGTCTCGCCGGGCCCGAGTCGGACGGCACGGGCAAGCCGGTTGGGCTCACCTACATCTGGCTGGCCGACCAACGCGGCGGGGAAGGGCGGTCTTTCCAATTCGCGGGGGACCGCTGGCGGAATCGCCGGCAGGCGGTGTCGGAGGCTTTGGAACTCCTGCTCCGCCGGCTCCAGGAGGGGCCGAGCACTGCCAGCACATAGAGGTGCCCTTGCAATTTCCGAACGCCTGTTCGTATCATGAACGATCATCAGCCACCTGTAAAGATCTTTGACGCGGGCGCGGCGGCAACCCAGACTTCACCCCGAACTTTTCGCAGCCACCGACAATGAACCCAACATCAGCACAGGAGGACCGCCCCAGCATGGAAAAGGAAAAAGCCCTCGGCACAGCCATCCAGCAGATCGAGCGCAGCTATGGCAAGGGCGCCATCATGAAGCTGGGCGAGGTCCACGAAGGGCGTGACGTCTCGGTCATCCCCACTGGCGCCCTTCCCCTGGATCTGGCGCTCGGCGTCGGCGGCATGCCTCGAGGCCGGGTGGTGGAGATCTACGGCCCGGAATCGGCCGGCAAGACCACAGTCGCACTCCATGTTGTGGCAGAGGCGCAGAAGCAGGGGGGCACAGCCGCCTTCGTCGATGCCGAGCATGCGCTTGACCCGCTCTACGCCTCGCGCATCGGGGTCAACATCGACGAGCTGCTGATCAGTCAGCCCGACACCGGTGAGCAAGCCTTGGAGATCGTCGAGGTGCTGGTCAGGAGCGGAGCTGTCGACGTGATAGTCATCGACTCAGTGGCAGCCCTGGTGCCCAAAGCTGAGATCGAGGGCGAGATGGGTGACAGCCATGTCGGCCTGCAGGCGCGGCTCATGTCGCAGGCGCTGCGCAAGCTGACAGCCGCCATCTCGAAGTCGAACTGCACTGTCATCTTCCTGAACCAGCTGCGGGAAAAGGTAGGCATCATGTTCGGCAACCCGGAGACCCAGCCGGGCGGCCGGGCGCTGAAGTTCTACTCCTCGATCCGGCTGGACATCCGCCGGGTGGAGTCGATCAAGAGCGGTCTGGACAGCATTGGCAACCGGGTCAAGGTCAAGGTGGTCAAGAACAAGGTCGCCCCGCCTTTCCGGCTGGCCGAGTTCGACATCCTCTTCAACGAAGGCATCTCGCGGGAAGGCGCCCTCATCGACGCGGCAGTCGAGTACGGGATCATCGAGAAGAGCGGCACCTGGATGTCCTACGGCGAGGCCCGCTTGGGCCAGGGCCGCGAGAACGTGCGCAACTATTTGCGCGAGAACCCCACGCTCTCCAGTGAGATGGACGCGAAGGTGCGGGAGAAGGCGGCCACTCAGGTCTCAGCGCCGCTGCGGACCTCGGCCGCCATCCGGACAGCGGAGGCGACAGTCGCCCCAGCCTAGGCCTTCACGCGGGGCGTCCCGGGCCTCGCCCCCAGCGCCTGATCCCCAGGAGGTGGCCGTCCGGCTGCTGGCCTTGAGAGCGCACGGGGAGGAGGAACTGCGCCGCAAGTTGTTGCGGCGCGGGTGCGTGGCGGAGGACGTGGAAGCCGCTCTGGCTCAGCTTCGGGGGTCAGGGTACCTGGATGACCTGGAGGTGGCTCGAAGCTTGGTCCGCCGCCGCTCGCAGGCCCGCGGTCGCGCTCTCATCGCGCAGGAGCTGATCTCGCTGGGCATCTCGCGCGAGGTGACGGCGCAAGCGCTGGCCGAGTTGAGTGAGCAAGTCGAGGCGGCCGCCGCGCGTCATCTGATCGAGTCGGAGCCGGGCTTGCAGCAGCGGCGCCTCGCCGGGCGGCTCCAGAGGCGGGGTTTCGCCCCCTGGCAGGTTCGCCGACTCCTGGCCGAGCGCTCAACGGACGAGAACGCCGGCGCCTGAAGCGGGCCCAGCCGCCGGTCCTTCAGCGCTTGCGCGCCGCCGGTTGGCCGCGCGCCGCTTAGAATATTTGGTTTAGACATCCAGACATCTGGATGTGAGTTCTGTATCTGTTCTGACCCCAGGGCTTCGCCCCGCTGGGGGATCAGCACCTTTACAACCGAATAAACCAAGAGGTGAACCAAGCCAATGTCTACCTACATCGTTTTGTTCTTGGCGGTGGTGATCACAGCGGTCCTGGCGGGAGGCATCGTGTACCTCCTCCAGCGGGCAGGCTTCAGGACGAAGGAGCAGGCGGACCTCGTCGACTACGAGGCGCGCACGAAGGCACTTCAGCAGAGGCAGGCCGAGGCGGAGAACGACGTCAAGGCGCGTTTGCTCGAAGCCAAGGAAGAGGCCGTGCGGATCCGAACCGCCTCGGAGCAGGAGGCGCGCGAGATCAGGGCTCAGGCCCAGCAGGAGCAGCGCCGCCTGCATCAGAAGGAGGAGAACCTGGAGCGCCGCCTCGATGAGGTGGAGCGAAGGGAGCAGAGGATCTCCGATAAGGAGCACGCCCTTGACGACGCGAGGGCGGAACTGGAAGCGGCTACCAGGCAGCAGCTGGTGGAGCTGGAGCGGGTGGCTGGCCTTTCCCGGCAGGAAGCGCAGGCAGTAGTGCTCGACCGCGTCGAGCAGGAGCTGCGCAATGAGACAGCACGGCGCGTGCGGGACGCCGAATTGGCCGCTCGCGACGATTCTGATCGGCGCGCAAGAGTGGTTGTGACCGAAGCGATCCAGCGGATAGCGGCGGACCAGACGGCGGAGTCGTCGGTTTCGGTGCTGCCGCTGCCGAACGAAGAGATCAAGGGCCGCATCATCGGCCGCGAAGGGCGCAACATCCGTGCTCTTCAACAAGCGACAGGAATCGACTTCATCATCGACGACACGCCTGAAGCCATAGTGTTGAGCGGCTTCAATCCGATCCGCCGCGAGGTGGCGCGGACGGCTCTCAACAAGCTCATCGTGGACGGCCGGATCCACCCGGCCCGAATCGAAGAGGTGGTGGCCAAAGCCAAGGTCGAGGTCGATCAGCGGGTGAAGGAGGAAGGCGAGGCGGCCGTGCTGGAGATCGGGATGCAGGGTCTGCACCCCGAGATCGTGAGACACCTGGGCATGCTCCGCTTTCGAACCAGCTACGGGCAGCAGGTTCTGAACCACTCCAAGGAGGTCGCCCACCTTGCCGCCATGATGGCGGCGGAGATCGGTGCCGACGTCAAGCTGGCCAAGATGGCGGGCTTGCTCCACGACATCGGCAAGGCCATCGATCACGAGATCGAGGGCTCGCATGCTGTGATCGGGGCCGACCTGATTCAGCGGCACGGGGTCCCGGCGGCGGTTGTACATGCCGTCAGGGCCCACCACTACGACGAGGAGCCTCACAGCCTGGAGGCCCAGCTGCTGATCGCGGCGGATGCAATATCTGCCGCCCGGCCGGGGGCGCGCCGAGAAACCCTCGACGCTTACGTGAAGCGGCTGGAGAAGCTGGAGGAGATCGCCAACTCCTTTCGCGGAGTGCAGCAGTCGTTCGCCATTCAGGCCGGCCGCGAGGTGCGAATCATCGTCAGGCCGGAGCAGATCGACGACGCGAACGCCCAGCACATGGCCCGCGACATCGCCAAGCGCATCGAGAGCGAGCTCAGCTATCCGGGCCAGATTCGGGTGACAGTGGTGCGCGAGACGCGCGCCACCGAGTACGCCAAGTAACGCAATCAGTTCGAGCGCCTTGATTCAACCAGTCAAGAAGGGAGCCCTCGCCGGGGCTCCCTTTTTTGTCGATCGCTTGGACTGCCCACGCGATGAGTTTTCGTCTCGCGATCGGTCACTGGCTGTGGCAGAGCAGCCTTGCAGGAGGAAGGAGAGCCCAATGTTCAACTCAATGGTGAACTTCACCGCGATCATCGTCCGTCGCTCCGGTGAGATGAGCTTGAAGCCATGCTGATCTACTCGATGGGCGTCTCGGTGGACGGCTTTATCGCCGCACCGACCATGCCACTCGGCTCGACGCACAGCATTTAGGACGTGGGGTGGATACTCCGCGCAAAGGCGAATACGACCCGGAACCAGACTCCACCACTGACCCAGAGTCCTGTGCGCAACGTTTCAAGCACCTGCCCGACCCCGTCCGGTTGTAGGACACGGTGGAGAGCCAGGAAGCCGACGCCGCGCGAGACCCTGAGGGCGGCCGAAACACCGATCGCGATTTCATGATCCGCTACTCCGGCGGCTGATCAGCGTCGCCATGTTCTGCGAGTCGCGCCGGGTGTGGCATCGCACTGCCGACGCGGCGCCGCTCAGAGGAGGTGCACGTCGCGTGCGGCCTGGACGGCGGCCTTGCGGTCGACGACTCCGAGCTTGTGGTAGATCGCCTTGCAGTGGGTCTTGACGGCATTGAGGGACAAGTACAGCTCCGACGCGATGTCGCGTTGCGACATCTCAGAGGCGGGTAGGTACCGCAGCACGGCGAGCTCCCGCTCGGTCAGGTGTTCGACGAGCGCGGCGACAGGAGTGCGGCTCCGCTCGGCAACGCCGTGGCGGGATTCGGTACGGCTCAGGTAGCGACCGGCTATACCGGGGTCCGGGCACTGGCCGAGGACGGAGCGGGCTTCGGTGATCAGCGGCAGGCCTGCCGGGTCGCCCAGGTCGGTCAGCGTGTCTCCGCAGACGGCTAGGACGTAGCCGAGCGCGAGATCGGTGGAGGCCCGCTTGGCCAGGCTCACGGCGAGCAGTGCGTCGGCGTGCGCACGAGCTGGGTCCGCCGTGGTACGAGCGCGGACCGCATAGGCCGTGGCCACCCCGTGATAGGCGCCCAGCCCGACATCGCGTGCGGTGTCGGCCGCGGTGCACGCAGCCGTCTGGGCACGTGCTGAGGCGCCGTCGTCGAGCTCCACGATGGCCAGGTGCACGAGCGCCAGGACGTGCGCTGCCGGGAATTGTTCGGCGACGGCGCGTTCCGCGGAGTAGCGCAGGATGCGTCGGGCGTCGTCAGCCTGTCCGGCCCAGGCGTAGGCCGCTCCGGTGGCGGTGGCGAGGTCGCAGTTGTGTGACGGCAGTTGATCGGTGGCGATCACGTCGCGGGCGGCGGCGAGCGCGGGGGCGACGTCGCCGCGGGCGAGGGCGAGGTTGATGCGCAGCGATGTCGCCGCGGTGTGGTCGAAGCCCTCCTCTGCTAGATCGCGCATGGTGTCGAGC